>NZ_JH636435.1:3274675-3346890 GCF_000255655.1 Schlesneria paludicola DSM 18645
TTTCTTTATTTTCCACCAGGTACTTAGATGTTTCAGTTCCCTGGGTTTGCCTTGCATACCTATGAATTCAGCATGCAATAATTCAGGAATCCCGGGATCAACGCTCGTTTGACAGCTTCCCCAGGCTTATCGCAGTCTTCCACGCCCTTCATCGCCTCTTGGCACCGAGAAATCCTCCACACACCCTTAATAACTTGACCACTTGGTTTCAGAATCTCACGCAGATTTCCTTGCCTTAGCTATTCGCAATTCATGAAAATTGCCGCCAAGACAACTGGTGAGATCACCAAGTTCTTATCGCTTAAACCGAGTTGTTAAAGAGCTTTACGTCGCGTTCAGCGTTTGCTGGCGGCGACGCGGGAGGGAGATAATACTCAGGAAGCATCTCGCAGATCAAGGGACAGGCCCTGCAGAATTTTGACTTATTTCATTTCTGCTCGAAACGTGCCTTCACAGAGCCTCTGAAGGGGTCTGTTTGACGAATACAACGATAATGCCGCCAGTCGGAAGTGCACATGCGGCCACACAGGTGAGTTGCCTTGTTCCATACCCTGCACTTTGCCACCCGACTTGCGGCTTTAGACGGCCCGGGAATCCGGAGGCTCCTCCGACTCTATACTTTAATACATGCAGAATCGCTTATGGTGTGCCAGCTGTTTTTCGTCGGCGCCGCCAATGCCTCCGAACGCTCGCCCTGGAAATAGCCGTTTTGTTGGATTCGTCGTTTTGATCCACGGCATTGTCCAATCCATGACGGAGGTGCCTCACAACCCGATCTGATTTGGATTGTCGAACAGACCTGCCTATAGAGGATCGGGGGCAGGCCAATTGGATGCCCTCCCGCGCCGACGCGCCCGCCCCCAGCCCCACCAAAATGGATTCAATGGACTCTGCCGGGCTGGGATATTCATCCGCTCATCACCCAATGGCCTCAAAGATAAGGTCGAACTCTTGTTTCGAAGTCGGAATAACCCTGCTCTACCTCAGGATCGGCCGCGCCTCCCCATGATGCGCTGACATTCGGTACGCCTTGCATGTCAGCGCATCAACCTTGGCATGCTTGTGCGGGATCACCTGCTGAGACGTGACGGACCAATCAATTGCCGCTATTGTCTTCAGTCGGCGAGGCACCATTTCGCCGACAAACGGTGATTCAGACTTAATTGATTGCAGAAGGATTGCGGACGCATGACGGGTTACACGGTCCATACAGGCACGTCACTCAAATTTTCTTCGGGATGGGATCGCATTTTCCAGGGCCGCAAACCCGCAAAATCCACGGCGTCCGAGCCAACTGCCGCAAGCGCAACCAAGAAAAAGGCCTCCAAAAAGGCGGTGAAGAAAGCCGTCGCCGTGAAAAAGACCAGCGTGAAGAAAGCCGCGGCAACGAAGAGTGTCAAGCGGGGCAAATCAGCTTAACACTGCGGATGATACCTACCGTAGCGGCGTCGCGTTTCGCAGCACCAGAATGCGTTCACGTACAATTCATCAGTTCGGGACAATCCGCCGATAACTTGTTCTGTCGGGCGAGCCTGACGTCGAATGAGACCACCCGCGTTCGCTCAAGCGACCCTCCCACGGACGGTGAATTGCCGAGCCGATTTAATAGAACAGCCTCTGAAGGATTCAACCCCTTCAGAGGCTGTTCGCATTTCTACCCTCGGTAGACCCCAACAGGGGGATCCGATTCACCGCACGACGCCGCACTTCCTAACAACAAACACAGGAACAGCTGGGGCGGGAACAGCAGATGCGTTTGCCACATCACGCCCCAAACGACGCGACTGCGAATTGAAGCAACAATCACGTTCGCGATGCTCTGGATTTTTGAGACGATGTGAAACCGGTCCGCGATTTCAAAAAAACCACTATCTCCCGGTCTTGGGAAGCTGATCACGGAGCAACTTAAAATACCGCGAGACCGCTTGCGCACTGGAGGAGTTTTTCGTCGGGGGCCCCTTCGCCGCGAACAGCGGCTTCAGATGATCGCGCCCTAAGAAAAGCAACTTCTGGCGGACCTGATTCTGAACACTTGCCGCTCGGGCCACCTCTTTAATCAATGGATCCAATTCCGCCTCCGCCTGATCTGCAAACGCCCGCCACTCCTCACTCGACGCCTCGTCGCCTCCCAGTTTGAGCGCCGAATTCCAAAGCGATTCATACCGCGCCACAATTTCGAGCTCGCGTGCCACGGGATCAGCGAAGAAGTACGTCATTCCTAAATTCAGCGCAACAATCCCCAACACAACCAGTATGACAAGCATATATTTCGCGAGCCGTTCACCCACCCACTCCCACGTATCACGAAACCACTCTACGATTGGATTCGGCGCACGATAGACGGGCTTGGAAGGCCCCACCGTTGCTTTCGAGACGGGGATCACCGAAGCCTGGCCGACTTGAACTGGCTTGGAAGGCTCGGCTGGGCGATCCGACTCGACCTCGATCCCGAATCGCTCGAGAACCATTTCGACAGTGACATCATTCGCAATCAGCGACCAATACCCTTCGCGAATACTGCACATCACCTCAAGTGACTTACACAATCGTGGCGGCGCAAGAAACTTTTCCAATTGGTCGCGGGACGTTGGACCATACTCCCGCCCATCGATGCGAAAATACCACTGCTCCGACGACGCCCCGCCGCCCTCGGAAGCTCGCCCAAGAGGCGACGCCGAGCGATGAGCCCTCACGGTTCCGGCCCCAACTTCGCGACCAGCCGACGGATTGGTTTGACGAGACTCCATGATTACCCCTCCCCAGTCACCGTTCGACAGGCCGTAAACATCGATCGAATCTCGCAGTCGCGCATTTCAGAATCTCGCGAGGTCAATATTCCCCGACGACTGTACCGCTGTTGTAGGTAACCAGATTCACGAAGATTCCCAGGGAGGTATTCTCACTCATGAATCGAGCCGATCCGTCGCAAAGCAAGAGGTTGATTCCCCCAGGATGAAAGCTGTAGGCGCCTGTCTCCGCTTCATTTGAGCAGTTAATCGCACATCCCTCGGGCCCTGATCCGGCAAACCAACTCTCTGCATTCAAAATGTCAGACCACCCTCCCCCGCCCGTTTGCGCGCCCGTTTGCAACTTTCCTCGCTTCCAGACCTGGGGCCGACCCGCAATCTCCCACATCAGTGCGGTTGAGGATGCCCCATCGGTCACATCGCCAAGCCGAATCGAAGGGATATTGTTTGAGAGCACCCCATCAAGAACCTTCGTCGACGGCTGCTGCGAAAGAACCGTCAATTGCCTCATGCGCTGAACGCCGTTGCTCGGACCATAGTCTGATGCACCATGTCGGCATGGAATCGGTATCCCCATCTCATTCCACGTCCATTCAAATGACGTCATCGTGCGCGGCGTGGATGGACACTGAAATACTGACAAGGGCACCGCGACAACGCTTTTATTGTCGGCGGCATAACTGGGCAACCCGATCGGCGTCAGATCGATCGGCGAGAAGTAGGGTGACGTGAAATCGATTCGCTGATACAGCGGCCCCTGATCGATGTAGGGAAGCAGATATTCCCCGTACGTATGCACGTTAATGTCATCGTAGCTTCCCGCAACGCCAATTGGATGAGGAACTCTGGCGAAATGAACAGCGATATACACGGGAGGCAACTGCAGGTTCGTATCGTGATAGTTGTGGAACGCCAATCCCATCTGACGCAAGTTATTCAAACACTGCGTTCGCCTGGCAGACTCGCGCGCCGCCTGAACCGCGGGAAGGAGCAACGCAATCAGAACCGCAATCACCGCAATGCTCACCAGCAACTCAATCAGCGTGAAGCCAAGCAGCAAACGTGCCTTGACCGTAAACGCTGACGGCCCACGAAACGGTGCGTTGAATTTTTTCATGATTCGATTCTCTCTGTAAACAAGAGATCTCAACGTAAATCAGCGCGAAACAGAAAGGCCTCTTCACTTAACGTCCTCGCCCACCCTATACGTTTAACCGCGACTCAATGAGGAACGCATCGACACGGGGAGCGTGCCTTCAGCCACTCAACCTGAAACGCGCCGCCCGCAATCAAACGAGCGGGGTCCTGCACAACTTAACAATCCACCAGCAAGGCCCGTTCGCCGTTCTCCACTGATCAGATCTTTCCCTTCTTCCTCAACTCAGCAAGCTCTTTCCAACTGATGATTTGCACATCCAACCGCTTGATCTCGTTGCGCATTCCCTCTGACGTAAACACGCGGAAATCCGCTTCGCGGCGATCCAGCGCGCTCGGTAGAAATCCCCCTGGATGGTTCACGGCACAATGGATCACAAACTCGGACACGCCTGTCGGGAGCTTTCGCAATGCATTGACGTAATACCGCTCTTTGTTTTTTGGCGAGACGTTGTAGTTATTCGATTCAATGAAGTCGACCAATCGATCACCGCGATCGACAAGTGGTTGGATCAGCCGCTTATATTCCTCTGCTTTTTGAAGAGCCGCACCGCATTCTTCGGCGACAAAATCGCGATGAATCCGAAGTGGAATCTGAAACTCCAGCCCAAGCTTCACAAACACGTCCAACAGGTCTGGCCTTTGAAGCATCACCCACATGTGATGATCTAAATGCGAAACACGAATCCCTCGATCCAGCGCCCGACGAACCTGCGCCTCCAGTTCACGCCCGACCTCTTCGGCAACGGCATGTTGGGCGACCTCTTGTGATCTCCGCCAGAACGAACCGTCCATGCGAACCAGACTCGGCACCGCCGCACCGAGAATCGGTCCCCACCGGAAATCCGGATTCTCTGAAGTCAGAACAAGATGCACGCCATAGTCATGCTCGGGATGCGCGACGGCATACTCGGCAAACTCATCGAACCCAGGGCAAACCACCATGATGGTCGCCGAGGAAACCAAGCCAAACTCAAGTGCTTTGATCGTCGCGTCATTCACGGCAGGGCATAAGCCAGCGTCGTCCGCCGTCACAATCAAATACTGGGCATTTGCCGCTACGAAGGCACTCCAGATGTACTGCGATCCCCCCCAACCCAGGACGAGAGCCCCGATGATCAACCACCGACGATGAAGTAACCACTTCACGACGACCCGCTCCACCAAGGCACAGAAAAAGACATTTCGTCATTCTACCGCCCGTTGCAAGAGGCCACAATCCACCATTTGCGAATCGAGACCACATTGGCCAGGAATACCGGCTCGGCAGAAAACCGTAGACAAGAAACGCTCAACCCCACGCGAGTACGTCTACTATCAGCAAAGAATCAATCGGCCCACAGAACGGCACAAACCTTCGCCCAGCAATGCCCCCCCTCCCCCCAAACATCTTGCGAAACCAGCCCTCAAGCCTTCGATTTTGCGCAGCGCAAACCCGCCTTCTACGGCCAAACTCGCAAATCGCCCCAACTGCACCACCCCAACACGCATCCAAAACTTGTTTTGATACACGCAACACCACACCATTGGAATCATTTTTCACCACACACAAAACATAACAAACACGTAATAATCACGATTGAACACGAAATGAATTGAACACGAACTTTCTGAACATCATACTAAAACACTCTGACGAAACACTTCGTACTCCACTTGCAACAAGGTGATTACGCGCCAGAAAAACAACTGAACCAATACACCCAAACACATCAGGAGAAGCGGCCAGCGTCGCCCACCCCTCCGCAGCTCACATACGCGAATTCATGCGTGCGTCACATCCGTTGGGCGCAATGGTGTTTGATTGTCTGTAGGAATTAGGTGCATTTGATGAAGAAGATGATGTGGTTTGTTGGCGTTGTAGTTCTGGGCCTCAATCTACTGAGCGCCACAACAAAGGTCTTCGCCCGCTGCGACAATGTCGGCGAATGCACCGCCTGCACTGGTCGAGCAGGAGCATGCAAAGGTGAGCCCACCACCTGCAATAGTGGCTGCACCTGCTACGCTGGACAATTTACATGCGCCATCAAGTAGATCAAAGGGGCACCTGCGCCCCTGCACGCTTAAGTGCATGAGCCCACGTACCTTAAGCACCCGATAGCGCCCTGCTGAGACTCCTCTGCAGGACACTATCCTCCCATCGGATCGCTTCACCCAATCAAGGGTGGGACCAGTTTTTTTATGTGTTCACGAAAGCCGCCAATGCAAAGCTGCTCGCCAATAATCCTGCCACTCTCGCGCAAGATTTTTAGATCTTGTGCAGCCTTGCTTGCACTCGCGCTCAACGGACCTCATCTCATCGCACTCGCAGCGCAAACGGAGCCTTCCGAACTTGAAACCAGATTTCGCACCGAGTACCCCGCTGCGAACCTGCGATTACGAGAAGCAACTGTAAACGTCCAATGCGACGCCGTAGTAACCACCCCCGACTACACCGCAAATGTCATCTTCTCGACCCTCTCAGACAAATCGCAGTTCATACGAGAGTACGCACCAGGAAAAGAGCTCACAAAAGACGAGACGGCGGTTGCACTCACCTTCACGCCTGCGAACTACTTTTCAGTCGGCAAATCGAGCCAAGTCAGCCCCTATACCGTCCACGGCGTGAAAAAGGGAACCAGCAACAACATTGGCGCCCGCGGGATCCAATTCCTAAAGATCACGAGAATCGTTGGCGCTGCATATTACGTGGAACAACGCTCGGTCGACGACTTATTGAAATCGCCCGACTTCCGTGTCAAAAGTATTTCTTCGAGCCAGAACAATAGTATCGAAGAAGTACAGATCGATTTCGCAATCAACGGCTGGTTTGACAACCCAGCTGTAAAGCACCGTCCTGAATCAGCACAAATGACACTTCTTCCCGCCATGGACTGGGCCGTAAAAGACTTTCAAGTGATGATGACAATCCTTAACGACGACGGAAGTGACGCCCAATCACTCAAAAGCATCGGTCAGAATTCATTTCGTCAGCACCAACCACAGGGTTACTACTTCCCAACGGAAACTCGGCACAATCAACAGCACGAAGACTTACAGAAACCCGGGAAATCGAGCGAGCAACCCGAGCAAGTTTCAATCACAAATGTTCGCTGGAGAATCGTCACAGATGCACAATTCACCCCTGCACACTTCGGCCTACCCAATGCCATCCTGAACGAACCGCTGTCGACCCCGCAATCAGCATCAAACTCACAATCACCCAATCAAGCACCCAGGGCGAGTCATCGCACTTTGTGGATACTCGTTGCCAATGGAATTGGGCTAATCATACTGATCTGCGTGGTGATGATACTGAAGAAAAAGCAAAGTTAGCGCACTGTCCTGACCGAACCCCTTCGCCCAACCAAAAAAACAACTAACACATACTTGAGAGTCATCAAATATTGATGACCAAAGGACGACTGCCGAAACCAGAAGTGTCGCGAAACGAGACGACCTAAAACACCCCAGCCAGTGCGAGCAACGCAAGAAGCGAGCTTCAAGTCACTCGCAAGCCAAAACCGCCTGATCTGCCCGCCAATCGAAACGATTTTACGCGAACCAAGAGAACCCAATCGCGACAACCCGACTCAAAAGATCGCTAGCATCAAGAGACGCAAGAAGACAGCGCCCCCAAGCTCCCTAGAGATTGCTACCACACCGAGAACTCGCCTTGGCCAAGCGACGGCTGAACTCGTGGATTCCTGCCAACTCCTGTTCGATGATCGCATTCACCGCTGGCTCCACACCTGCCATCCCAATGCACTTCTGTAGAATCAACTGCGAGGCGGAGATTGTCGGCTGATTGATGCTGTCCGTTTTGTCTGCACAACGAAATATAGACCTCAGCAACTCCTTCGAAGCGCTGAACCACTTCGTTGGCGATACGATGGGTGAGCAAGAAGTAAACCTTGCCCACGTGACTGACCAGGTTCTTTCCCACCGCTGTCTCGTTGCTATGCCCCCACCCACTCGTTTTCCATGCTTGAGGTATTCAATGAGCAATCGACTGACGTGGACCGACAGACTGACGATTCTTGGGTCGCATCCTTTCCAGGGACACCTCGCCTTGTCGCGACAGCAGAACAATCCTTCTCTGCGATTAGCAAGCGGATTGATCAATCAGGTGATCCCAACTTAAACCTCGATACTTTGCGTCCGACGGAAGAGAAGAGGCGAAGCGATCACTTAGAATTTGAGATTCCGCGCGCTGATTGGCGACCACGAGTACTTGCGGATTGACGTACAACTTCTTCCAGAGTCAGCAGCCTATTGAAGTAAGTGGATTGCACCTTGGCATTCGCGATCAGCAATTGATCGCGTGTTTTTTTCAATAGATAAACAATTTGCCACTCATTTCGAATCGCTAAAACATGCGCAAATGTACGTTGCTGACTTGGTAGCTGTCTGGATATTTTCTTGCCTGTCCGGTTTCGTAACTGGAGAGCGAGAAAACATGGACGAAGGCTATTGCACCTGTGATTCGTGCGGCGAGGTTATCGCCTTTCCGATCGATCCAACTGCCGATCGTGACCAACGACAGATTGTCGAATGTGATTCTTGTGATGCGAGAATCGAAGTCCACATCCAGATCGAGGAATCTGGTGACATTGAGGTCAAAGTCAACCGCAGGTGACTTTGAAGCTACGGCATGAATGGCGTAAGGCGTGACTTGTCGTTCGTGTACAATCCTTACACGCTTCGGCCGTCCTTCGACACTCGCCACGAGTCCTTGCTCCGCACCGCGCGCAACGCCAAGCGATACACACCACGCTGCGAGTCATCGCCAGCCAGATCAGGCAGCAGTTGTTCAGTGATTGAAAACGCAAGGCTGGCGTCGTCACGATGCTGACGGCGTGCTTGCCAGCCCATTGAAGCAAGGGGGACATGCACTTGGCGTTCACAATGTCATGACGCTTTTTAATCTGCTCGGAGCCAGCGGCTGTCCCCGTATCGCGAATGGTTACGGAACTTGAGGACTGTGCGTTTTACGGAGTCGGATGGCGGCTGGAACACTGCATCAGAGCTGCCGCAACCACGACGCATGCCTTGTCTCGTTTGGTCGTCAATTCGCCCCTCCCTGATCCTTTTGCCGATCCACCGCGAGCTGGCTTGATCGGGAGCGGAGCAGTGATCCGTTGAAATGCTCATCGACACTCGGCACAGCGATCGTTATTTTGCTCGAACATCCATGTCAAAACACCTTCTTGGCGTTGATACTCTTCTGTCCAACTGTCGTGGGCAACACCTTTTAATTCGCTGTACTTTGGAGATGCTCCGACGGCGTGAAGTGCTTCGATCATGATGCGCGACTGCGTCACTGGAACCACATCGTCGGCATCGCCGTGGACGGCCCAGATGGGCACATCGCCGATCTTCGCTGCGGAGTCTGGGTCGCCGCCACCGCAGATCGGCACGGCCGCCGCAAACCATTCTGGCCTGGCGGCGATCAGGCCCCATGTTCCATATCCACCCATGGAATACCCCGTCACATAAATCCTCCGTTTGTCAACGCGAGAATCGGTTCGCCACATTTCCACGAGACGCATCAAGGATGGCAATTCTTGCGTCCAATGACTGAATTCGGGGCATTGAGGAACAACGATGAAACCTGGACAACGAGCCTGCCATTCGGGTGTGCTGAGTTGTTCCGGCAGGCTTCGCAGTTGCCTGAGATTGTCATCTCCACGACTACCAGCTCCATGAAGAAAGAGAAGCAACGGCTGCGGAGTTGTGACGTGCTTCGGTTCGTGGACGCGATAGAGAAGCTGTCCGACAGCATGTTGCTGATCCGAGGGGACTAACCGCGCTCCTACCCGGTAGTACCTCAGAACGGATCTTGATACGCCCTGTTTTTTCGCGTCAGCGAGCTCCCATTCGTCTAGAGCCCAAAGTGCAAACACGTTTGCACCGATCCACCCCGCAAAGAACACGCCCCAAAATATCCGCCCGCGCCGACTCCTCCATTGATGGCCAATATTCATCGCAAGGAATCTCGTGCGGAAACGAATTCAAAACAGTATCGTACAATTGGATACAGCGCCCATGAATCGCACGACCTTGACGCCAATACATTGCAATTTTACACAACCCCATTTGGCATAACCATCCATGAGACAGTAAATAGCCCCACAGTCAACATCTGAGAGTTGAAATCAGCGAGGACAGGCACCTTGACGATTAGGGCGACGTGGCGTTTACGAATCGGGCCGAGCCAGTCCCCATGATTTCCACTGGATGCTGGGAACCTCGCTGGAGAGTTTGAAGCCCCCGAATGAAAGAGAGTGGCGACACACTTCCCTTCCGAACGTTCGACACGCCACTCAGCCCATCAATCTGCTCGAAGGAATTCGAAAATGTCCGATACGCAATCGACGCATCCCCTCGAAGTCGAGATGACTCCCACGGAAATTCGGGGGTGGGTCGAGTTCAGCGCGTGGTGCGCGCTCGTCATGACGCCGATCATCTGGTGGCTGCAAGGGCCTTCGGTCTCCACCGATCAATTCGTCGTCCGCACGGGATTGCTGGTGATCTCTGGTGTTGTCGCGGTTGCAATGCGAACTTGGACAATTCTACGGCCTCGGTTGCCTGGAGAAATGGCCGTCCCCCAAGGCGAACAACCGAATACGACCGATCAGGCTCTTCCAATGGAACCAAAACACTGAGTTGATGTCGGCGGCATTAACCGTTCACGGGCCAGAGTGGAAAATAGCCCCATATTCATCGACAACGGGTCGCTATAATGCGAACGCCTCGCGCACTGCGCCCCGTTCTTCCGCGATGAAAGTGCGCCGGACCCCAATTCGCGACCAGTCGCTGCACGTTACCGCAAAAAACTGGTCTTGAGGCGTTTTTCAGTCTGTGTCACATTTCGGGTGGACATCTCGTCGAGGTGATCTCCGCGCGCATCGACGCTTCTCGACTTGTCGTCGGGCATTATGACAAGACAAACCAGCACCACACTTCTGTGCTTGATCTGGACCATGACCTTCACTGGTTGTGTGTCGATGGATGCCTACGGCCCTCAAGTTTCTAACCCAGTCTTTGTGCGGGCGAACAACCCGGAAGAGGCCTGGGAACGAACCGTCGATGTCGTTCACGATTATCTGTTTGAGATTGAGCGTGAAAACAAGCTCGGTGGTGTCATCGAAACGCGGTACAAAACCGGCGCCAGTATGCTCGAACCGTGGCACCCTGATTCTGTCGGCTCGGCCAATCGATGGCAGAGCACTTTGCAGTCGATTCGACGCAAAGCGTATATCCATTTCACTCCTGCCCCGGGTGGATACATGGTCGGTGTGGAGGCCATCAAGGAGCTGGAAGACGTCCCACGCGCTGCGAACTTCGAAGGCGGTGCGACGTTTCTGGACAACAGCGCACTGCAGCGCGACCTGAACCCCGTCGTCGGCCAGGCCACACCGTCAGGCTGGATCAACCAGGGGCGTGACCCTTCGCTCGAACAGGCGATGCTGCGGACGATCAATCGCCGTTTTGGGCAGTAACCTCGGCCGGGCGCGTGCTGCGGTACGACCAACATTGCTCATGTCACACCCCGTGAGCCAATAAGATTTACGAAGCCCCTGCTCGCTACGACGACGAATTCGGGTGATGCTTGCTGAGATTTTTTCTCAACTTTGGTGCCGGGGGGCACTTGCGGTGGCATCACCGGTGGCACACAAAATGCAACACAAACCATTCCCATATTTAATGTTACACACAAATAAGCCCTGAAGACCTTAAGGGCGTTTGGGAGCGGTGCTGCCCTGCTGGCACTCCTTGCCGGAACTTGCGATTGCCTGTTTTTCGACTTGCGGATAATGTGCCCCGGCTGCTGGCTCATGGATGAATCAGCACGTTGCATCAAGCCATGGATGGCGAAATGAACCGCAACCTGTTCCTGTTGACGTTGGCTGTCGCCTGCGGCTGTGCCAGCCGTAGCATGAACACCGATCTATTGCAGGCTCGGATTCGCGAGCAGGCCATTCAACTCGCGGAAACGCAGCGTGAGATGGCCGAAACGCAGTCGGAGCTCAAGCAGGCCAAAATCGAAGCGGCCCGCCTGAAATCGGAGCTGGGCCAAACGGACGTTCGTCGTGACGCGTCCGCTCGCATGCTGGCGGAACTGCATCGCGTGCACATTTACCCGCTCGCCAGTGGTGGACTCAATAAAGACAACGCCCCCGGCGACGACGCTGTGGTGGTTCAGTTCGCGCCATTGAATCGCAATAATCAGCCGCTGCAGCTCGCGGGCGAAGTACAGATCACGCTCCGCGATCCCAAGCTTGCTGAACCCAAACAAGTCATTGGACAATGGAGCTTTTCCGCGGACGAATGTCGTCCAAAATGGACACGGGGTCTATCCAGCTCGGGCTTCCAATTCACACTACCGATCGAACGCCCGGTGCAGCACGATAGCCTGCTGGTCCAGATTCGATTTCAGCCGACCGAGGACCAGCGATTCGACGCCACTCAAGTCGTGAAAGTGAACGCTCCTGCGGGGATGGCAACAGTTCAGGCCGCACGCGCCGGCAGACAAGCGGTGCAAGTTGTCGACGATGTGGACGAATTCGTTCCTCCAGCAGGTTTCCCCCAGGAAACGGCTGAGGAAGAGGAATTCGCCGAACCCGAGTTTTCCGACTCGGATAAAGAACCAAGCAAAACCGGTCGCGCGATTCTGCATTCGTCGAGCTGGACCGAGGACTCGATTCCGCGATTCCGATGACGGCGGTACGGAATTCCCCAGGGAATCCCATGAGATGCGTAACGCGTCCAGCCTAGCCCTCTCGCCGGGGATTACTGCCTCTCCAAGCACTTCGCCCCGAGAAACTTAAGGCGAATGCCAGAAACATCTTCAGTCTGAATTTTGGCCACCTCGACGGGCAATGTTGAGCCTGTCAAAAAGAGCCAAATTCTGCTAGACTGGTGTGCTTCCGCGATCGGATTCATCCAATCACGGGCAAACATGATCGCGAATTGATTGACTTCAAAGCCAAAACAAACGCGTCGCTGCGCTGGGGCTCGGCCTGAGCGTCATGTGAACGTCGTTTGTCATAATAATTCGTTCATACTTCGAGGAAGGGACGTCCCTCATGTCCGTGGATAGCTATGCCCCGTGTCCGTGCGGTAGCGGGAAGAAATTCAAATTCTGTTGTCAGGTCATTTCGGACGACATGGATCGAATTGTGCGGTTGATTGAGGGAAATCAGCCACGCGTCGCGATTCAGCAACTGGAACAGGTCGCCAAGAAGCACCCTCAGAATGCCTGGGTGGGCACGACACAGGCGATGGTGTTGCTCGATCTAAATGAGCCAGCCTTCGCTCGCGACATCCTGAAGCAACTGCTGGAATTCCATCCCGACAATGAACTTGCCATCGTGCTCTATGCTGCGGCACTGATTCGCGAGGACGGGTTCGAAGTCGCCAAACGGGCGATTCACCGCGCCTTTCAGAAAAGTGCCAAAAAGCTGCCCGCACTGGTCGGCGACCTCGCCTCATCGTACGCGGCGATGCATGCGTCTGAAGGCCACATGATGGCCGCACGCGAGCACTTGGCCTTGGCTTTGCGGCTCGCTCCCGAAGACAAGCGTCAGCAATTGTTCGTGCAGCTTCTGGAACTCGACGGCAGCGACGACATACTGTACCCCCTGCGTGGATCGCACCTGCTGCCGACGATTACAGGATCGGATGAACTGCAGAAGGAAGTTCGCAAGGGACAGAAATACGCAGCGATCGGCTGCTGGAGCACGGCGGCCGATGTGTTCGCAGCACTGGCCGACGCGACGCCCGATCGTGCTGAATTGTGGCATGCCGTGGGCTTGTGCCGAGCGTGGGACGGCAACGAGAAAATCGCCGCAGAAGCACTGCACCGCGCCGCCCGACATTACACCGATCAGGGTACCGCGATCGAATGTGAGACGCTCGCCCAGATCCTTGATGCCAAGACATCTCCCGATGTCGTCGAACAATGTCATTACACCGCGACGGTCCATTCGGTGTCTCGGCTGCTGACCGTGCTGGATAACGTGCCTCAGTTCCAGCGAGTCAAGAATGCACCGGAATCCGACATCGTGACTCCGGTCGCAATCTATCTGGCCCTCAACACCGAGAAGAAGCAGACCGACGGCCGCGATCTCACCCGCGACACGGTTCCTGTAATTCAAGCACAGATCACCATTTTTGATTCTGATCCCAAGAACAACAAACCTGCCGTCGCCATGATTTCCGGGTTCCGTGGCCAGGCGATCGACGACGTGAAAGCGACCTGGACGGCGGTTGCCGCCGACTTGTTCGAATGGAAATCGGACGTGCCTCAACCTGAGATGGCCAGTGCCATTCCCGCGGAAGCGATGGTTCTCGAATGTCGGTGGTACTTGGCGGACGAAGTCCCGCAGGTCCGACGGCGAGAACTCTTGAATCAATACTGGTCTCAGGCTGCACACGAAAAATGGCCGCAACTTCCCTTGCGAGCTCTGGGTGGCAAGACACCGGCTCAAGCGGTGAGTGACGCGTCGCTGCAGATCCCGTTATATGGAGCCGTCTATGCACTCGACGCCGGTCTGCAACGCCGTTCCTACGGGTTGGACATCAATCAGCTTCTGACGTCGCTCAAAGTGACACCGCTTCCAGAATTGGAAGTGACAGAGGAAACCAACGTCGGCGCCCTTTCGATCATGCAATTGCATCGATTGCCGGTTCAGAAACTGAACGATCAGCAACTGAACACGGTCGTCAATCGTTCCATGCTGATTCAGCACAGCGAATCGCTGTACCAGGTTCTGACCGAGGCGCTGGCTCGGCCGTCATGTGCCGAACAGTTCGATCGCGCACGAATCTTGCGAACGCTGAGCGAAATCAGTGCATCAAAGGAACGCCGCGAAGAAGCGTTCTCTTGGATTGATCAGGGCCGAAAGCTGCCTGTGCCCGAAGGCAAAACCGCCTTCCAGCATGCCTGGACCTGGGATATGGCAGAGTTGGGAATGCGACTCGAAGATCCTTCCGATCCTCAACTGAAGGCGCTGCTGAACCGGTTCGTCACCTATTACAGCCCCAAGGTGCCACAGATCCGTCCACACATCGAACAGATGTTGCAGGGATTTGGCGTTCCATCACCGTGGAATTCGGTGGAGTTCTCGCTCGCGAGCAGCCTTGCGACACCCGGCCAAGGATGGAATCCCGAGTCGGCCGCACCCGCGGCGGCAGGCGGCAGCAAGCTCTGGCTGCCAGGACAATAACTGTTCGTTGAAACAAGAGTGACAGGCATCTCGGCCGTTTGAATTTGAAAGCAGAATTCGAACGGACCGGAGCCAGTCCCCACGGTTTCAACAGGTTGATCACCCATGACCGATCCCCTTCCCTTCGCTCAAGAGACAATGCGCCGCGCATTGATGTTGGCCGAACGCGGACGGGGTGCGGTTGAACCGAATCCCGTTGTCGGTGCGATCGTCGTCAATGATTTCGGACAGATTCTCGGTGAAGGCTGGCACCAGAAGCATGGCGGGCCCCATGCTGAGGTTCATGCCCTGAAAGCAGCAGGTGAGGCGGCACGCGGCGCAACCTTGTTCGTAACACTCGAACCGTGTTGCCACTTCGGGAAAACGCCGCCCTGCTCGCGCGCGGTCATCGCCGCCGGCATCAAGCGGGTGATCGTCGCCATGCCCGACCCCGCACCGCATGTCGATGGCGGTGGGATCCGTGAACTGCGAGCGGCGGGAATTGACGTCGAAGTGGGACTGCTTGAGGCCGACGCACGGCGGATGGTCGCGCCATTCGTTCAACTGATCACCCAACAGAGACCGTGGTTTCATGCCAAGTGGGCGATGACGCTGGACGGAAAAATCGCCACAGGAACGGGCCATTCTCAGTGGATCACAAACGCGGCATCTCGCGCCATCGTGCATCAATTACGCGGTCGTATGGATGCGATCATGATTGGGATCGGAACGGCGCTCGCAGATGATCCGCAACTGACGGCACGCCCTTCTGGCCCCCGTGTCGCTCTGCGAATTGTGATTGATAGTCGAGTCCGGCTTCCGCTTACCTCGAAACTCGTCCAAACAGCACGGGAGATTCCGGTGCTTGTCATCGCAACCGCCGACGCCCCTCACGAGCGAATTGCCGCTCTGCAATCCTTGGGCGTCGAGACCTGCATCGTCGGCGTGGATGCCGCCGGCCATGCGTCACTGGTCGACGTCGCAGATGAATTGGGACGCCGTCGGCTCACGAATGTGCTGGTCGAAGGTGGCGGCCAGTTGCTGGGTGGCCTGTTTGACTTGGGTTACATCAACGAAGCCCATGCCTTCATCGCCCCAAAGCTGATTGGAGGAGCGGATTCGCCCACACCGATCGGCGGACGCGGGCTCGCGATGGTTCCGACCGAAGCGTCACTCGAATCACCTGAGATCGAACTGATCGAGGGCGACCTCTATGTCCATGGTCCCGTACGTCGGCAAGCCTGACGTGCAGGACCATCAATTCCGCTCGTCAGCACACGCAAGACAAAGCGCGATCGAGAACTCCCAAAGGCAAAAGCAGAGGCCGCCGATGGTGGCGACCTCTGCTTTTCGATTGATCTCAAGATGCTAGTCGCATCAGTTTAGTTCATTTTCCACAGGTCCCTGGAACATTGACAGCACCACCCTGGCAGGGATCCGACACGCAAGCCGTTTGAATCGGAACTTGGCGGCAGACCGTGCGAGGTACGCAGATCACTTTGGTTTCGACGATCTGGCGTGGGGTACAGTAGCTCTTGGTCACCATCTTGGTCTCACAGACCTGGCGGCAGGTGGTGTAAGGAACGCGACGGGTACAAACTTGCTGGGTCATCGTGCAAGTCGTGTAAGGAACCTTCTTGGTGACTGTTTCGCAGGTCCATGAGCAGGTCGTATAAGGAACCTTCTTGGTCACCGTTTCGCAGGTCCACGAGCAGGTCGTATAAGGAACCTTCTTGGTCACCGTCTCACAGGTCCACGAGCAAGTCGTATAGGGAACTTGCTTCGTGACCGTGTGCTGTTCGTAGCGAACGCAGGTGTAAGGAACTTGCTTCGTGTACGATTCGGGAATCTTGCGACAGACCGTGTATGGCTGTTGGCAGTGACGAACTTCCTGCTCCATGCGGGTGCAAGTGATCGTTCGCATTTCCGTGCGGGGCACCCATCGTTTGCAGCAGACCGTGCGGCAGGTCTGTTCGCATTCAGTGCGGCAGCAACCAGGCTTGTAGCAGCAGCGGCAGGTGCATGGATCCCATTCCCACGTCCCCGGATCGCAGATGCATTTCTGGACGACGGGGCCTGGAACTTGCTTCGTTTCCGTCACCCAATCTCCGGTGCAGTAAGGAACTTGCTTGGTTTCACAAACAGGTTTGCAAACGGTGTAGCAGACGTCGCGGTAGCAAGTCTGGGTTTCCGTTCGGTAGCGAGTACAGCAGACTTCACGATACTTCGTTTCACAAACTGGCTTGCAGATGTTGCAGCAGACGGTGCGGTAGCACGTCTGGAAGCATGGCTTACGAATCGTGCAGCAGACATCGCGGTAGCACGTCTGGAAGTTGGGTTTGCGAATCGTGCAGCAGACATCGCGGTAGCAGGTCTGAATGCAAGGCTTACGAATCGTGCAGCAGACATCGCGATAGCACGTCTGGTACACCGGCTTACAAACCGTGTAGCACTCGTCGCGATAGTGAGTTTCGTGAATGTTACGGGTGCAGGTCACCGGAATCTGTTCGGTGCACTGATCGTAGACCGTTCGGCAGCAATTGATCGTGCGCTGTTCGTAAACGGTTTCACGAACGGTTTTGTAGCAGGTACCGCAGCAGCTTTTCGCGGCGCAATAGTCTCCGCATGGAGCACAGGCTGCAGTAGGACAGCATTTGTAACTGGCGGCCCCGCAATACGAGGCTTCGACTCGTGCGTCCGCTGCGAGTGCCAGCATACTCGCGAAGACGATCCAGGCTGCGTGTCTCATCGATCTGTCCCTTTATCCCTGTCAGAACGGCATGTCAAAGCCACTCGTCACGATGGGGTGTCATGCGGGTGCGCAACGACAGCGGTTCCGTTTTCACTTGGAATCGGCCGTTAACGTCCACCAGCTTGAGCCAAAACGCGCAAATTCGCGCGCCGCGTACCTTCGCAACTTGACACGTCCCGGACTCGGTGAGCCCTTTGTTTGCCTCGAGCACCACATCCCCCCGCCAACATCGGCGAAAACGGCCGTCTCACTAAAAAGTAATCGGCTCTGGTGGCATTAGAATCGGCCGAGACGAGGGCAGGACTCTGCTCCATTCGGAGTATGCCTTCGATTCGGCAAAACCCGAATATTTTACCGTTCAGTGGATTGTTCAGAGCGACCGACAGCGTCATCGCGAACAGATCAACGAATACGGAAGGCCGTACTCATCTCACAGCGGCTTATCATGTTCCGACAATCGATACTGCGGCAAGTTCCCTTCGGAAATGCACGCGGGCGAAGCCGATTCGCCAGGGGAGATCAGGCAGATTTGCACAGAAGAGTCCCCTATGGAAATTCCTGATGTCGAGTGACCCAGGTATCATTTCGCGTGAATCGAAGCTCATGCCCTGGCCATCTTGATCTGAAGTGCCACAAATCGCCGCTGTCCAATTGGATGCTGTGCAATCGGATTCAGGTCATTTCAGCCGGTCCGCTGTCAGCGCCTCGTGGGCCCGGGATTCATTGGCCTTTGTGGCGCCATCCACTTTGGACGGGTCATCTCCCAGATCAGGACGGCTGCGGCCGTCGAGACATTCAGAGATTCGACGCGATCACTTCCGGGGATTGATACGAGCGTGGTGCAGGCGGCCGCGACATCTGGCGCCAATCCCTCTTCTTCATTTCCCATGACAAGAGCGCAGGGCAATCGCTGTTGCGAATCCACGGCCGGGTGTCCGCCCCGCGTTGCCGCCCCCATGACATGAAAGTGTGGTCGAAGTGCACGGATGAAAGAAACGAGATTCTGGACCACGTACACTTCCACATGATCAAGCCCCCCTTCCGCCACCCGATAGGTGGCCTCGGTTGGCAGTGCCGCCTGTGGATGATCCGGCAGAATCAGCTTCGAGACACCGAAGTAGGCCGCCGAACGAATGATCGCCCCCAGATTGTGGACATTGCTGACGCGATCCAGTACCAGGAGAGATTGGCGTTGATCGGCCCAATCGCGAATTTCCTGCCAATCGGGTGAGCGATAAACCGGCGGCTCAACGATGACAACGACGCCCCCATGATGCAGTGTGCCCGAGATTCGCTCGAGTTCCTCCGATTCGACACAGCGATAGACCAATCGTTCCTGAGCCATCCATCGACAAAGATCACCGACTGCCGGAGCCATTGCGCGATTGAAGAAAAGCCGGACGACGGAATCGGAATCCGACTCAAACCGCGAACGAACGGCCTTCAGTCCGCAAATGGCAAGCTCTCGAGTCCGCATGAATTCGTACGACCTTTTAACAACAAGCGTCTTTACCGCGAGAGTCCTGGAATCTCGCGCTGCATTTCCAGGTCGAGTTTTATCACACCGACCGACCGAATGCTGGTGAAATCGCGTTCCTCGTCATCCAAGGCGACAAAGGTCGCCGCGCCAGGTGTTCTAAATGGATCATCAACGATGCGAATTAAAGAGATGTGCGATTATTGTCTCATGTTGCGTCGACTCGAAAATCAACCGACGAACGGCCGCCTTGAGCTTGCGCAAAATACCCTTTCCCCTCAACGACAGATGACAGTCACTGACGCCCAATCTCATGGCATCACGACACCTCTACCCCTACGGAATGCCGAACGGGTGTTCTTGAGGTTGTTCGACGATTTGATCGGATTGTCAGCGAAACTACTTGATGCATAAGACAATCGGAACGTCTTCGGTTTTCCCGGCAGGAATGGCACGGCCTCTGCTTCCCTCCCCTCTGCCGAAACTGCTTGTGCGGGGGCCGGCAGTTCGGCGTTGAAATGTGGCAATTGATGCTCTTCCTTTGACGACCCAAACATGCTGTTGCGGAATCTTGCGCAGAACGACCCGCTTGCGTCGCGACATGCTCGTTTTTTGTGCCGGACAACATGAGTCAACCGGAATGCCTCGTCTTGAGGTAGACGGTGTTCCGGAAATGGATTGAGTCTCATTGTTTCTTGAGGATCTGGGAATCTGTCATGCACCGCCGTCGATTGTATCACCCATCTCGCACGACTCGCGGCCATCGAAATGGGCTGCTGTTCATTGGGGCACTGCGAGAAGTTAGCCTGATCGCACTTGTCGTTGGGTTGTTGCTGATGGCAATCCGTGAATCGTCCTCCCTATTGCAAATGCATGGGACTCCGAAAGGAGCCGAGGCACCGACCTTCCCTCTCGACCCCATTATGAATCTCGACTTCGATCGAGATCGACGCACGCTAATTGCTCATACCTACCCAGAAGGCATCGACGAAATCAGGGTGTCGAATGCCGTGTCGAAAAAACGGATCTCGCCTCAAAACCTGTTCTCGACGGCAACCTCAGAAATCAATTCAACCACGATGATGCTGACGCAGTGGACGCACGAGAACAGCCTGCACCACGGAGTTTACTTCCTGCGAAATGATCAAGTCGTGCATTCAGAGGAATTCATTCTGAAAGTTCTGTCGACCGCAGATGCACGGATTTCTCGAGATGGCTCGATCGCCCTAATGATTTCACACAACGGCACGATCATTGGCTGGGACCTGACGCAATCACCACCGAACCGTTGGGAATTCCATTTGGAAAAATCCTCGGCCACCAATCAGCTTTCGCCTGACGGAACGAAGCTCGTGATTGCCGCGAATGACGGAAATCCGTTGATCTGCGATTCCCGGTCGGGTGAAGTGATTTTCTCGCTACCGGCCATCTCGAGCTGCTGCCGCAGCGCGGCCTGGTCAAGTGACGGACAGCGACTTTCACTTGGCGACGAACACGGCAATGTTTTTGTCTACGATACCGTAACGGGTCAACAGGTCTGGATGGGTCATATTAACTTCTTATTCGCACGCTCCATGGCACTGTCATTCGATGGGAACATCCTGGCCGCGGGTGGATTCGACAAGAAGATTCGGATCTGGGATCTCGCAAACAAGACGCATTCACCGGCCCGCGTCGTGGAGAGCACCAGCGTTGTCAACGATGTCATCATCACGGACGACACGTTGTTTGCCGCCTGTCTGGACGGAACGATTCGCGAATGGTCGCTGAAATCCGAACAACAGCCACGACAGATTCGCTAACGGGCGATGGAGTTCAATCACGTCTTACGACGGCGTTTTGCCAACAAGCGATCGAGCTGGTTTGCGAACGATTGACTGTCGTTGGTTCGAAACGGCGGCGGTCCGCCCGAGATCGCACCACTTCCCCGCAGTTCGTCCATGAGATTTCGCATCGCCAGACGTTCGCCAATATTCTCGAGCGTGTAAAGTTCGCCGCGTGGATCGATCGCACACGCCCCTTTTTCCACGACCAGGGCGGCCAGCGGAATATCGGCAGTAACCACCAGATCTTCGCGATCAAGCAGCTCAACAATCTTTTGATCCGCAACGTTCAGCCCCGAGGGGACGGTTAGAATCGTGATGAACTCTGACCGAGGAATGCGCATCGGTTGATTGGCGACGACCGTCAACGGAATCTTTGTCCGATTCGCCGCACGAAAGACGATTTCCTTGACGGCGACGGGGCACGCGTCTCCATCGATCCAGATTCGCATTATTAATGCCCCTCCCACAACGACCTCGTGACAGAACGCTTGCTGATAATCTATTCCACACCCCGGGCAAGCGTTCTCACTCGTGCGACATCAGACTCATGCACCGAGCTTTTGGCGGCAGTACGCCGCGCCGGCTTCCAGAGCTGCATCAATCTTCGAGGGATCTTTGCCGCCTGCTTCGGCCATATCAGGACGACCGCCTCCGCCGCCACCGCAGACCTTTGCTGCCGTCTTCACGCAGTCCGAGGCATTCAACCCTTTCGAGACAAGCACATCTTTGCTGACCGACGAAATGAAAGCGACTTTATCATCGGCAACCAACGCAAGCAGTACCGCGACTGACGGAGCTTTCTCGCGAATACGGTCGGCAAATTCTTTGAGCGATTCACGCGGGTAACCGGTCGCGTTATGGACGACCAACTTAACACCATTGATCGTTTCCGCCTTCGCAACCAGTTGCTCGGCGGCTTCGGTCAGCGAAGCCATCGAATGCTTTGCCAACTGCTTCTTGGCCTCACGCAGTTCCGCCTGCAACGCTTCGATCTTGCGCGGCAGTTCGTCGGGTTGGCCTTTGACCAGTGCGGCCGCTTCCTTGACAAGCGCCTCGGTCTCGCGAATTCGCTCCAACGCTTTGGGACCGGTCAAACAAGTCACGCGCCGAACGCCAGCCGCAACCAGTTCATCGCGTACGACTCGGCAAAGACCAACTTGTCCCGTATTCGCCAGATGAATTCCCCCGCACAGTTCGCGGCTGAACTCGCCCATGCTGACCACGCGCACATTGTCAGGATACTTCTCACCAAACAGTGCCATCGCCCCTAGCGTTCGCGCTTCTGCGATTGGCATCAGGCGTGTCGAGATCGATGCCCCTTCGGCAATCCTGGTATTGATTTCATCCTCAATCTTAACGACTTCGGAGTGCGTCAGGCCGCTTGAATGGGCGAAGTCGAAACGCAGCTCATCTTCTTGAACCTTTGAACCACGCTGCGTCGCATTCTCGCCCAGGTACTTCCGCAGGGCATGATGCAGGATGTGCGTCGCGGAGTGGGCACGACGGATTCCAGCACGCCGCGAGAGATCGATCTTCGCTTGAACTTCAGCTCCCACGGCCAGTTTTCCGGTTTTGAGCACGCCAATGTGGACCAGCAATTCGCCATCGCGCTGCGTGTCCTGCACCACGAACTCGAGACCATGACCTGTGATCGTTCCGGTATCGCCGACTTGCCCACCCGCTTCACCGTAGAATGGCGAGCGATTCAGCACGACTGCAATTTGAACATCGTGCTGCTCGAATGCGTTCACCAGCTTCCCATCGGCGATGATCCCGACGACATCGGCCGTGGCATCGCTGGCATCATAACCCAGAAACTGGGTCCCGCCGCTCTGACGCAGCGTGTCGAGCGGTCCTGCCGACATGACTGAGTTCGCAAAGGCGCCGCGACCACTGGTCTGCTTGTGCTGTTCCTTGCACTCTTTGAACCGCTCCATATCCACCGTCAGGCCGTCGTTTGAGGCCAGCGATTCCGTGAGTTCAATCAAGAAGCCATCAGTCTGATGCAGGTCGAACGCTGCATCACCCGAAATCGTCGGCGAACCGTCGCGTTTGGCCTGATCAACCAGTTTGCGGAAACGACCGATCCCTGACTCAATCACTCGCAGGAATTGTTTTTCTTCCTCAAGGATGCCGTTCTGAACGGCTTCAATTGTCTGACGGAACTCGGGGTACGGGTTCTTCATCATCTCGCCGATCACCGGAACCAATTGCGACAAGAATGGCTCCTGTTTGCCAAGCAGATACCCTTCCATCAAAGCGCGACGCAGCAGCAATCGGACGATGTAGTTCTCTTTTTCCGGACCAGGACCACACCCTTCGTGCAAGGCGAACGAGCAAGCCCGCACGTGGTCGGCAATCCTTCGGAGAGCGCGGCCGGCGGGAGCCCCGTACTCATATTTCACGCCGACGATTTCCCCCGCGGCCTGGCAAATCGGCTTCAAAATATCAATCTCGAAGTTGCTGAGGACACCCTGAAGCGTCGAAGCACACCGCTCAAGTCCCATCCCGGTGTCGATATTTTTCTTCGGTAGCGGCTGCAGATTGTTCGGAGGAGCCCCCACGCGATTGAACTGCGTGAACACCAGATTCCAGATTTCGACGGACTTGGTACCACCCGGCGGTAAGTAATAGATCTCACTACAGGGACCACAGACGCCATCAGGGCCTTGCGAGGGTGACGAGGCGGGCCAGAAGTTCTCGCCTTCGTCTTCACGCGAAATCCGATTCGAAGGCAATTTGATTTCGTGATTCCAGATGTCATAGGCTTCCTGATCATCCAGATAGACCGTGACGGTCAGTCGAGTCGGATCGAGACCCAGCCACGACTTGTCGGTCAAGAATTCCCAGGCCCAGTGAATCGCTTCGCGCTTGAAATAGTCACCAAACGAAAAGTTGCCGAGCATCTCGAAGAAGGTGTGGTGGTACGCGGTCACGCCCACATTGCTGATATCGCCCGTCCGCAAACACTTCTGCGACGTCGTCGCGCGCGTGAATTCGATCGGCCCGATTCCGAGAAACTGGTTCTTGAACTGATTCATCCCGGCTGGCGTAAACAGGACCGTTGGATCGTCTTTGGGTACCAAGACGTCCGATGGCCGACGCACACATCCTTTGGATTCGAAAAACGTCAGGTATTTTTCACGCAGCTCGTCAGTTTTCATAGCGATTCCGTTGATGGTCACAGACCAAGACATCTCTGCCGACACCAGAGATCGGCAGGGTCGATATAATTACAGTAATGTCAGAAATATTAAGCCCGCATCGTCGGACACGGAAATCCGCCCAAAAGATAGCAGATGATCCGATTTCGAGCGACACTTCAGGTCATTCCACCCCTTGAAACTCGACCGCCCCAAATCGGTAACACCTGTTGGCTCGTTTGGTGATCGCGTGTATAAGCCGTGAAATCATTCCATGGAAGGCAGATTCACGCATGCATGTCGCTATCGCTGGAATTGGAACCGCTGTCCCCGACCACCAGTGCGAGCAAGAAGAGGCCGGCGAAGTCGCCGCACAGTATTGCTCCGCCACTCCTGAGCAGGCTCACATGCTGAGCGTGCTCTACCGCATGTCGGGCGTCAATACCCGCGGCAGCGTGGTTCTGGAAAGCGCTGACGGCATTTTAACGGATCGACAAGAGTTCTTTCCGCCCTGCACGCCTGAATCCCCTAACGGTCCAACCACCGAAGCCAGACTAAACATCTATGCGGAAAAGGCGGGGCCACTGGCCCTGACCGCATCGAAACGGGCTTTAGAACAAAGCGAAACGTCCCCTCAGGCCATCACGCACCTGATTACGGTCACTTGCAGTGGTTTCGTCGCCCCAGGCTTCGATTTCACGTTAATCAAACAGCTTCCCCTGCGATCCGACGTGGCGCGCACTCAGATTGGTTTCATGGGGTGCCATGCGGCATTGAACGCCTTGCGCGTCGCGCGTGCCTTCGTCGCGGCTGATCCGACGGCAGTCGTCCTGGTCTGTTGCGTCGAGCTCTGCACCCTGCACTATCAGTACGGCTGGAATCCGGAACAAATTGTTGCCAATTCCCTGTTCGCGGACGGTGCGGCAGCCTGCGTCATCCGGGCCGAAATACCAGCGGTTACTGGTTCCGTGCTGGAATCGCAACAGCGACCGATCTCTCGCATTCTCGCCAGCGGATCGACTCTCTTACCCGACTCGGAAGACGCGATGACCTGGCGCGTGGGCGACCACGGATTTCGAATGACCCTTTCGACGCGGGTTCCCGGTTTGCTGGAAGCCCACCTGCGTCCCTGGCTCACCTCCTGGCTGAAACAATACGACCTGCGTCCCGAAGAGATTTCGACGTGGGCCGCGCATCCAGGCGGGCCGAAGATTCTGAATGCATTCGCCGACACCATGTCGATCCCGCGAGAACAATTGTCGGTTTCGCGTGAAATCATGCAAACACACGGAAATATGTCGTCACCGACCGTCTTGTTCGTCCTGGATCGCCTGCGTTCCAAACAGGCGAGCGGTCCCTGCGTCGCGATCGGATTCGGCCCCGGCTTGGTCGCGGAAGCCACATTGCTCGCGTGATACCGCCACCGATCGCGTTCGGTTCAACAGAATGCGACGTAAGAAAACCGTGCCTCGTCGCTCGTCCCGGGGAAACACGTCACTGTGCCACTAGTCGCGAATCTGAACCGAGCGAGCCGATAACGTTCCGGGGGCGTCTTCGGACAGCTTCAATGTGACAATCCCCTGGGTCTTCTTGACCGCCTCATAAAACTCGGCAGGAGTTCTGACGGGGTTATTGTTCACGTGTGTAATGAACGTGCCCGGCTGCAGACGGGCCGCCTGCGCCGGCGATCCCTCGGCCACCTTCATGACCAATACCCGCTGATAGACGAGTGTTTCCCCGCGTTGTCGCGCCGTCGAATAGTCGACCGATAAACCGCGCCAGGGGGCGTATCTTGGAACCGTTTCGACGATTCCTTCTTCGTCACGAACGGGCCATTTCGCCAACTTGACTTTGACCGACTCCAGTCGCTGCCGACCTCGCCGCCAGAGCGTCAAATCAATCTCGCTATCGGGAGGATGCAGACCGACCATGCGGACCAAATCGGAAGTCGACAGAACGGGCACGCCTTCCACTTTCACGACCACATCCGCATCGTCAATTTTCGCCACATCCGCAGGTGAACCGGGTTGAACTTTGACCACGGCCGCCGCCGATCGCTGGGGCAACCCGGTGTTCAAATGCAGAAAATCCACTGGAGACAATTCGCCCGGCGAGATGCCAATAATTCCGTATTCGACCTCATGCCCGTCAAGCAGGGTTCGAACAATCCGCCGCGTCAGCCCGTCAACGGGAATCGCAAACCCCGTTGACTGTTCGTAACCTTCAATCGCCGCCAGTGAAGTGCTGATGCCGATCAATTCGCCCTTCGAATTTAGAACCGGACCGCCGCTGGTTCCCAGGTTAAGACGGGCATCCAATTGCATGACCACGCCAAGCCGATAAAGCGTCGAGCTATTGACGTATTCTTCGCTGGTGGTCGCTTGCTTGCGCGACAGCGGAATCGGCTGACGCGTCAGATTGCTCACCAGCCCCCAACTGACACTCGCCGAACCATCTCGGGCGATTCCGTAGGGATTCCCAAGCAACAGCACGAATTGTCCCTTACGGGGTGGAGGCGCATTTTCCCAATTCACACTGGGAAACTCATCCGGCTTAACCCCGTTTCGGCCCCACTCCAATCGCAAGACGGCCAGATCGCTGCGTGGATCGGCCGCATAGATGGTGGCCAGACACCCACGTCGGTCCGAAAACCGGACTCGCAGCTCGGTCCCATCATCGGCAACATAATAGGGGCTGACAGGACCGCCACGTACGACATGCAAATTCGTCAGGACGTACCGCTCAGTGCTTTTGACGGGACTGACCAAAAAGCCCGCACCAAATTCATTGGGAATCTCATCCTGTTCCTCGACCATATCGGCACGACCAAACGCGCGATGCGTCGGCCCGGACCTGCTGCGCGGTGGTGGCGTGTGCCGGCCAATACTGACGACCGACGGCTCAACCCGCTCGACGATCTTGACGATTGTATCTTCGAACACGACTGCGGGATCTTGCGCGTGGATGTCGCACAGAACCCCGAACACGGCCATCCCAAACCCCGCCGCTCCGACCAACAACGCGAGCGCACTGTTTGGGCGTCGTCGTCGAAAATCGAACGATCGGAAATTCATGATGGCCGGCTCTAGCCCCCAACCCAACCTGGGGCCGTGACGGAAATGTTCGCTTCTTCCTGCAAAAGATCGAAGCCGACTTGAAAACCGCCACGGTCGATTGGATCACATGATTATTGCCATGAACAGGGTATCGACGTCAATCGTCACCGGCACCGGCCATCTTCTGGCCGTTGGCAAAGAACGCGGCCATTACTTTTTCTCGCAGCTCCTTGACCACTTCAGGATGTTCTTCGAGATACGTTCGTGATTTGTCACGTCCCTGCCCGAGTTTCGTGCCGCCGTAGATGTACCAACTGCCACTTCGATCAACGACATTGTACGCCGCGGCCATGTCGAGCACGTCGCCTTCCAGGCTGATTCCCCGCGACCCCAACATATCGAATTCAGCCACGCGGAACGGGGGTGCGACCTTGTTCTTGACGATCTTCACCTTCATCCGAATGCCGATCATGTTCTCACCCTCTTTGAGAACCGCCAGCTTGCGGACGTCGACACGGCACGAGCTATAGAATTTCAGAGCACGCCCGCCGGGTGTCGTCTCGGGAGACCCGAACATCACACCGATCTTTTCGCGGATCTGATTGATAAAGATCACCGTCGTTTTGGCCTTCGAGATACAGCCGGTCAGCTTTCGCATCGCCTGGCTCATCATGCGGGCCTGCAATCCAACGTGAGAATCGCCAATATCCCCTTCAAGTTCTGCTTTCGGCACTAGGGCGGCCACCGAGTCGACCACGATGATGTCGACGGCATTCGACTTGATCAGCATTTCGGCAATTTGCAACGCCTCTTCACCGGATGAAGGCTGGCTGACCAGCAATTCTTCCAGGTTGACCCCCAGGCGCTTGGCCCAGGCGGGATCGAGCGCGTGTTCGGCGTCAATAAATGCCGCAACGCCCCCTTCTTTTTGTGCATTGGCCACGGCATGCAGCGCCAGTGTGGTCTTTCCGCTGGATTCTGGTCCATAGACTTCAATGATCCGGCCGCGGGGAAAACCCATCCCGCCGAGTGCCAGGTCAAGCGACAACGAGCCGGTGCCGATGCCCGAAACCGTCATTGAGGAGTTATCGGAGAGCTTCATGATCGAGCCCTTACCGAAGGCCTTCTCGATCTGCCCCAGTGTATTATCGAGCATCTGACGATCGCCGTGTACGACATCGTCATCATGCATGACAGACTTGGCCGCCTTCGCCTTGGCCATAGAAGCATCCTTGAGAGAGTGGAGACACCAGCGGAACACCAATTCGCCAAAGAGACGGGCGAACAGGAAAAGTAAGATTTCAGTACCCGTTACGCAAGCGACGGGCAACCCCTCTGTGAGTCATTCAGTTGTTATCAGGAGATCAAATGAGTCGGCTGGTCGTTTCCACGAGAATTGCCGTCGACATCCCCGCGTTGATTCCGCCACGCCATTCTTCTTTAACATGAAACAGCCCCGCATCCTTTGCGACGGAAACCGTGCCGACTATGCTCCGCGCCGACCGTTCGAATTATCGTGGGAGAGTCAATACACGTGAGTCACTTTCAATTTCATCTCGACGCAGTGGACCCCGCAACCGGGGCTCGCGTGGGTCGCTGGGACACGCCGCACGGAACGGTCGAGACGCCCGCATTCATGCCAGTGGGAACATTGGCCACCGTCAAAGGCTTGACCCCCGATCAGTTGCAGCAAACCGGCGCGCAAATGGTGCTGGCGAACACCTATCACCTGGCACTCCGCCCCGGCGCCGAGGTTGTGGCCGAGATGGGGGGACTGCACGAATTCATGCAGTGGAAGGGCCCAATCCTCACAGACAGCGGCGGATTTCAGGTCTTCAGCCTCGCACCGATGCGAAAGCTGTATGAAGACAAAGTCGTCTTTCGCTCGCACATTGACGGCAGCCTGCTGGAACTGTCTCCCGCCCAATGCATGCGAATTCAAGAACAACTGGGCGCCGATTGCATCATGTGCCTGGATGAATGTCCGCCACACGATGCGCCGATCGAAAAAATCCGGGAAGCGGTCGACAGAACCACAGTCTGGGCATCACGTTGCCGCGATTCACACCAGCGGGCAGACCAGGCCCTGTTCGGCATCGTCCAAGGCGCCACCGATCAAAAAATGCGTGAACGATCAGCAGCCGGGTTGCGACCGCTTGATTTCCCCGGTTATGCCGTGGGAGGCCTGAGCGTGGGGGAAGAGCCGACCGAGATGTACCGAACCCTCGATTTCACGGTACCATTGCTGCCAACGGATCGGCCACGCTATTTGATGGGCGTGGGCCGGCCCGTCGATCTGCTGGAAGGCGTGTTGCGAGGAATTGATCTGTTTGACTGTGTGATGCCGACACGCAATGGCCGCAACGCAACAGCGTTTACGTCCGAGGGACTGCTCAAGCTGAAAAACCTGAAGCACCGGACCGATCCTACCCCTGTCGACCCGGAATGTGAATGCCCTGTCTGCCGACAGTTCAGCCGGGCCTACATCCGCCATTTGTTCATGTCTAAAGAAATGTTGGGCCCAATTCTGCTGTCCTGGCACAACCTGGCGTTCTATCAACGCCTGATGCGCGACTTGCGCTCCGCAATTCGTGAAGGGCGTTCCGCGGAGTTCCGGACGGATCAACTTGCCCGCTGGAATCGATCCGTTTAAGATGCCGAACCGTCTTCCGCCGAATATTTTTCCAATTTCCGCCGGCCGACGGGTACGACAGTCTGTTGAAATCAGGGGACTTGGCCCTACAGGACCTCGGAAAAGGCCTTGGCATTTGCACTGCCGCGTGACCTGATCACTCGATTTCTTCCGGCAGCTACGCTTGTCGTAACACGTTTTCGGTATGAGTTTTGTCGACAAAAAGATCTGACTTCGCGATTCCCTTTAGACAGGCACGACGTTGAACTGCTTTAGCCTTCTGTTGCTGCAAGCCGACGGGGCGGCCCCGAAGAACGACAGTTTCTTCTGGGTCATTCTACCGCCGCTCGCCATCATCCTCGTGTTGTATATGGTGATGGACTCGCCGCAACGGCGCGACAAGGCCAAACGCGACGCGATGATGAAGAATCTTAAAAAGGACGACCGCGTGGTAACCATTGGTGGAATACTGGGAAGCGTGGCCCTGATCAGTCAGGACGGGAAGGAAGTCACCCTGAAAGTGGACGACGGAACGCGAATTCGCTTTCGTCGGACCGCAATCGCGGAAGTGTTATCGGCCGACACGACGGCAGAGCCCACCAAGACGACATAGCCGCAGTGGGGGGTGCGGCGGCCGACTTATTGACGGCCGTTCGTGACCCTGAATCCCACTCTTCACGGGCCCGCGGATTTTCACCCGGCTCGCCCTCTTTCAGACGCAGACACATTTTCGGGACTGGAATTCACGAATGTATGGAATCGGGCAATCCCTGCTGTTGATGCAAGCCGGAACGTCGGGCCGCGAATTGCTGGTCTTCACCGTCATGGCGGTGGTCTTCATCGTTCCATTTCTACTCGGTGGCGTCATTGCCCGGGCTTTGCGTCTGGAAGATCTGTCGACACGCATCGGCGTCGTCCTCTTCTCGATCTTCGCCTCGCTGGCACCGTTTATCTTCGTCATGATGCAAACCGTGCCTGTGGAAACAGAGGTCAACGGCGAGAAAGTAACCAAGCGCGTCAGTCGCTCCTGGAAAGATGCCATTCCGCTGGGGATCGACCTCGCAGGGGGAACCAACCTGCTGTTCCAGATCGACAATCAAGCCGCCGAACAGCAGCAGAAGAAAGAAGTCGGAAAGGTCATTCCGCTGGAAACCATCGAAAAGATGGTGAATGCGATTAAGAAGCGAATCAACCCCTCGGGTGCGGAAGAAGTCACGGTTCGCCGCGTTGGAAACGATCGCATTGAAATCATCATCCCCGGCGCTGACCCAGACCTGGTCGAACAGAAAAAACGCCTTATTACCAAGCTGGGCAGTCTGGAATTCGGGATTGTCGCGAATGAACGCGACCACGGACCAACCATCGAACTCGCCAAGAAGCTGCCCCCCAACGTCGCGGAAGTCCGTGGCGAAGAAAACAGTATTATCGCGTCGTGGCGCGACGTCGTGGATGGGAAGGCTGAACAAGACGGCCGGATCGGATCTCGTGAGATCACCCGGACCGATGAAAAGACCGGCGAGCAAGTCAAAGTCGTCCAGTTCCTGATCAAGCATGACCAGCCTGATTACACCGTGACAGGCAAATACCTGACCAATGCGTCTCCCACGGCTGACGAGAGTGGTAATCCGGCCGTCAGCTTCCGCTTCAATCCCCGCGGTGCAGCATTGTTCGGCAGCCTGACTCAACGAAATCTGCCAGACCCCACCGACGGGTTCAAACGTCGCCTGGCCATTTTGCTGGACGGCAAAGTCCATTCAGCTCCGTCGATCAATTCACGCATCACTGACTCGGGCCAGATCACCGGCCGATTTGACATGGCTGAAGTCAACGAACTGGTCGGCGTGCTGAACGCCGGTGCGCTCGAAGTCCCGCTGAAACCAAACCCCATCAGCGAATTCACCATCAGCCCTTTGCTGGGGATTGACGTTCAGGAAAAAGGGATCAATGCGATCATCGCCTCGGCCTTGGTCGTGTTCGTGTTTGTGCTGGCCTACTATCGCTTGGCCGGTTTGATTGCGGCTCTCAGTCTCGTGCTGAACCTGCTGCTCGTGGTCGGTGCGATGGCGTTCATCTCGGCCACTTTCACCCTGCCCGGTCTCGCGGGTCTGGTGCTGACAATTGGTATGGCCGTCGACTCGAACGTGCTGATTTACGAGCGTATGCGCGAAGAACTCGCACGGGGAACCAGCCTTCGCATGGCGATCCAGAATGGATTCGAAAAAGCATTCGCCGCAATTTTTGACGGCAACGTCACATCACTGATCACCGCTCTGATTCTGTATTTGATCGGAACCGACCTGATCCGCGGCTTCGCGGTTTCGCTGTTCATCGGTTTGTCGATGAGTTTGTTCTCGGTGCTGTACTTCGGCCATCTGGCCTTCGACATCATCGAACGCAAGCGATGGGCCAAGACGCTGACGATGATGCAGTTCATTGGACAGACCAAGATCGACTTCCTGGCCACCCGTCACGTCGCATTTGCAGGTTCGGCGGCAGTGATCCTGCTCGGATTGGGTGCCCTGTTCGTACGCGGAAACGCGAACTGGGATATCGATATGAGCGGGGGAACGATGGCCACCTTCGAATTCGTCGAAAAGCAAAAGACAGACGACATTCGCGGACAGCTTGAAAAAGCATTCCCGAACGGCGTCAGCCTGGAACGACTCACCTTGGCCGGTGAAGAGCAATCGGCCGGAAAGCGATTCCGCGTTCGAACGTCAGAAATCGATCGAGCCAAGGTCATCGAAGGAATCAATCAAGCGTTCGACGACAGCAAGTATGCCGTCGTTCGCGTGGCTGTCGATGAAATCAAGACGTCGACATCAGGCCAGATCGAAGGAGAAGCCTCACGCTTTTCTCTGGGTCAGCAGGCTGAAGTGAAACTCAGCGGCGGGATGTCTGCGGAAACGTTTGGATCGTACTTGAGCGAAACAATTGAATCGCTGCCGGGCGGCGAAAACGGAGCCAAAAAATACACATCCGCACAGTCACTACTGCATGTCGCGGGCACGACCGAAGCCACTAAAGACCCTGCAATCAAACTTGATCCCAAGTACAAGTCGCCTGCAAAGTTCACAGCGTTCACCGTTCAAGCGACACCGGAAATCACCCCCGAAGACTTTGCAGCCAGCTTGAAGCTGGTTCAAGACCGTCTGAAATCGGAACCCGTCCTCGAAGAGGTGAATTCGTTCGATACTTCGGTCGCAGCTGAAACCCAGATGAGCGCCCTGTGGGCTATCTTGGCGAGCTTGTTGATGATCATCATCTACATGTGGTACCGATTTGAGAAAGTCTACTTCGGTCTGGCGGCGGTGGCAGCACTCGCACACGATGTGTTAATCACAATCGGAGCCATTGCATTGGGTGCCTATCTCAGCAAAACGCCGCTGGGACCGATCCTGATGCTCGAAGATTTCAAGATCAACATGAATCAGATCGCCTGCTTGCTGACGATCGTCGGGTACTCGCTGAACGATACGATCGTGATCTTCGACCGTATCCGCGAAATCAAAGGCAAGAGCCCCAACATCACCTACGACATGATCAACCAGAGCGTTAACCAAACGTTGTCCCGTACGCTTTTGACTGCGTTCACGACGTTCCTGGTGGTGCTGGTTCTGTATATTGCCGGTGGCGAAGGGATTCACGGTTTCGCATTCTCGATGATCATCGGGGTCATCACCGGCTGTTACAGTACGGTCTATATCGCGAACCCCGTCCTGCTGTGGCTGGTGACACGCGAAGCGAAGCTGAAGGCTCAGCCAAACCGCACCGCGAAGACCAGTTCGGCTCCAAAGTTCGGTAAGTCGGCAACCGCCTGATCCGAGACGGTCGAAGTGATTCAAAAGCCCCGAGAAGCACCCGCTCTCGGGGCTTTTTTCGTGATATGGGTTGAATCCCTCGTTCTCGTTCCCAAGCTCCGCCTGGTTCGTCCGCCTCGTTCCCAAGCTCCCCGGCCTGTTGATTTAATCGAAAAGTTGAGGACGGACGATGAGGATTAAGGAGTTACGGAAATACTTTTCGCCCTAACTCCTTAATCCTCGTCGTCACCACTCACGCTCGGCGATTAAATCAACGGGCCGTCCCGCTTGGGGACGCCTCTTGTAATCTCAGTTTCTGCAGAGAGGAAATGCGGCCTGAGACCCTTCTGAAGGCAAAATCAGGCGATACGAAGCGTCCCCAAACGGAGTTTGGGAACGAGGGAAGACAGACCAAAGCGCGACACAGACACAATCGTGGCCCCCATTGAATAGCACACGACCAGCAACCGATCCGGCATCAACCAAACTCACGCGTGTGTGCGTGAGCCGGAATGCGGTTCGTCATCCAGCCTTGGCCAGGCGAGCTTGAAGCGTGAGCCCTCACCCAGGCGACTGTTCACGGTGATCTCGCCCCCGTGTTCGCGAATAATCTTTTGGCTGACGGCCAATCCCAATCCCGTCCCGCGTGCGCCCTTCGTCGATTCGAAGACGTTGAAAATCCGCTGCAACTGGTCTTCGACGATTCCCGGCCCGTTGTCCGAGACCGCCACCCAGAACATGTCCGCCGCCTGATCCAGACCCGTTTCGACTTTAACTGTCGCGTGATCCGATCCTTCCACGGCATCGATGGCATTCGTCACGATATTCAGGATCGCACGGTGAATCCCTTCCGGATCAAAGGTACTGAGTGGCAAGTTCTCGGCCGGCTGATACCGCAACTCAACCGAACACTCAGCCGCCCGTGCCTGCATCAATTCGACCACGTCGTGGACTGTCTCATTGAGCTGAGCCTGTTGATACGCCGGCTTACGCTCCTTACTGAACGTCAGCATGTCCATGACCAGGTTGTAGATCTTGTTCTGGTTCTTTTCGACAACGTGCCAGCCTTTGCGAACCAGATCTTCGTTGTGATCATTCAGTCCCATATCAATCAAATAACTTCCGCCGCGAACGCCCTGCAGAATGTTCTTGATGTGGTGACTGAGCGTCGCAATGGTTTGCCCCATCGCAGCCAGTCGTTCGGCTTTGACGAAGGCATGCTGATAGCGATGATTTTCCACGGCCAGCGCGGCCTGACGACCGATGGCGATCAGCAACCGCAACTGATCCTCGCGGAAGCCCGCTGCTTTCTCGCTGGACAGCGTCAGAAAATCGCCAGGCGTTGTGATGTCAATATAAATCACGCCCATCAACTGGTGACGCCCCTGCATGGGGACGCACATCGCTTCGCGAATTCCCGCCTCATAGATACTGTCCGTGGAATTGAATCGACTGTCATTCTGCGCATCGGTTGAACGAACCCCCTGGCTCGACTTCAACACATAATCCACGATCGTCCGCGAGATCGGCATTCGTGCTCCGGGCGGGCCCGGTACACGCTGACTGGTGATGTGCGGATGTATCTCGCCCGTTTGCGGATCGGTCAACAGCACACAGCCTCGATCGGCCGAGACGGCAGCAACCGTCAGATCCAGCGTCCGTTGCAGTGTCTGTTCGAGAGAAGACGACGGACGGGTGACTTCTTCGGTAATTCGGTACAGAACCGACAGAATATGCGGCGAGTCGCCCGCCGCGACTTGCGACCGTGGTTCGCTGACGCCTAAATCGTGTCCCAGATGGGTCACGATACTCGATCGATCCGCCGGATCATGGCGACGCAGCAACTGCACGCGATCGGCAGCCGTGTCTTTCCAACTCTCACGCGAGGAATCGCTAAACAGGAGCAGTGAATTTCCTAACTGGATCTGGTCTCCGTCCACCAGCACATGAGACCGAATGACCACCCCGTTCACGAAAGTCCCGTTGGAACTGTTGCGATCGGTCAGGACAAAATCGTCTTTGACACGCTGGACCGTCGCATGTAATCGCGAGACTTCGCTGTCGAGAATTCGGATCTCGTTCCGTGCGTCACGGCCCAATGAGAGGGGGCGATCAAGCAACTCGAAACGAGCCCCCTGTTCAACCCCCTGGACGACGAGCAACGAGGCCTTCTTCACGACATCCACATCCCGAACAACAAACGTCAAGCACAACGCACGCGCAGCCCGGCGGCGCACGTCCAGACGTCAATCATATCGAACGCGCCCACCGAACGGGCAACATCCGAGTCGGGAATTCAGAGATCGAAAGAAAACCTGACTTCGCGCGACGTGCGTTCGAGGCAGATTCCTGATTCAAACGGCCAATCGCTTAACCCGCAGGTGGCAGGGCGAGCAGGTCTTCGATCGTCTGTAGGAGTTCAGGGTACTGAAACGGCTTCGACAGAAACCGATCCCCTTTGTCGACCGAAGTTTTGACCGAACCGATCAGAATCCGATGCGACTCGCCAAATCGCGAGGCCGTGGCATCGCCAGACGCTTCGTCGAGATCGATGACCACGACATGGGGAGACGCCAGATCGTCGGCTCGTCGGTGAACGAGAGCACTGCGAGCCCGCTCAACCTGGGCGCCGCGCGGTTCCAAAACCGCCTTCAGCACAGCCTCGGTATCCGAGGTTCCATCAATCACCAAAACATGCGGTGCTGAATTCACTCCGCCGTCCTTCCGTGGGTGGCGTTTCGTCGATCGATCGCACTCGATACAGGCCCCATCCATGGGCCAGCATCGACCGACGCGGGTTGTAGTTCGAACCCGAATTCGTGTCAAAAGCAATTCGGCAATCTTCGCCGAACGAGGGAAACGGGGTTGACACCAGGGACGTTTGGCAACAATCACTCACCAGTCAAAACGAGGGCGGGAGCTTGGGTCAGAGAAAGAATGACTTCACCAGGCGAGCCGAGATTGATCGCAAATCGGAATTGATCCCGCGACAGTTCACGGGGATACTATCGGCAGCACATCGCTCGATTGATCTTCAGGAGCTCGCCATGGATCATCACGCGCCGTCGGGAAACCCGCTCAGCCGACTGGATGACTGGGACGATTTCGTCGAAGCCCGTTACCCCGTCCCGGGTGAAAAAGCGAAAGAAGACTATCGCAAGTACGACTCTAGTACCCGGGACGGCGTCCGCGAGTTCTATCAACTCAACCATCGCTACCAGACATATGACTTCGTTCAAGAGAAGAAACGCACCTACCTGCCGCTGCAGAAACGCGAAATGACGGTGCTCGAGGCGGTCGAGTATCTGAACACGCTGGTGGACGATTCCGATCCCGATATCAGTCTCTCGCAACGCGAACATCTGCTGCAAACGGCCGAAGCCATTCGCGCCGATGGACATGACGACTGGTTCGTCCTGACCGGATTCATCCACGATCTTGGCAAGGTCCTGTGCCTGTTTGGGGAACCGCAATGGGCGGTTGTCGGCGACACCTTTCCAGTGGGCTGCGCTTTCAGCAATCGCATCGTTTACCCCGAATTCCTGCAGGACAACCCTGATTCGCGGAACCCGCGTTTCAACACGCCTCTTGGGGTCTACGAACGCGGCTGCGGCTTGAAGAATATTCACCTGTCGTGGGGACACGACGAGTACCTGTTTCATGTCATCACACAGGCGGGTTGTTCATTGCCGGAACCGGCGCAATACATGATCCGGTACCACTCATGCTACCCTTGGCACCGCGAGAACGAATATCAGGATCTGGTCGATGACCACGACCGCGAAATGTTGCCCTGGGTCATGAAGTTCAATCAATACGACCTGTATTCGAAAAGCCCAAACCGACCCGACTGGTCGCAGTTATCAGACTACTACACGTCCCTGATCGAGAAATACCTCCCCGGTAAACTCGCCTGGTAACCTCTTCTCAGTGCCTCTGTGTCTCCGTGTCTCCCGCCCCACCAATGTGTTCCCCAAGTACGCGAAACGTACCGGTGGGTGCAGCGGGAGGTAGGCGAGACACAGAGGCACGGAGACACAGAGAGAAGAAAATGCAAAGTGGGACGAATCGATTATGACGTCTTCAGGATCTCGTTCACGACGCGGCCGCTGACGTCAGTCAATCGGAAATCGCGGCCGTTGTAGCGATAGGTCAGTCGCTCGTGGTGCAGCCCCAACTGATGCAGGATCGTGGCGTGCAAGTCATTGACGCTGACACGATCGACGAGAGCCTTGTAACCAATCTCGTCGGTCTCACCGTACAGGGTTCCTCCCTTGATGCCTCCACCCGCAAACCAGGTGGTAAACGCATGCGGATTGTGGTCGCGGCCTGTTCCTCCTTTTTGGACCAGCGGTAAGCGGCCGAACTCGCCGCCCCAGACAACCAGCGTCTGGTCCAACAAACCTCGGCCAGCAAGATCAGTCAAAAGAGCCGCCACCGGCTGGTCCGTTTCGGCCGCGAAACCGGTGTGATTTCCGGCAATATTGGCATGCCCGTCCCAACTGCGTTCGTTTTCCATACCGCCCGAATAGATCTGAACAAAGCGCACACCACGTTCAACCAGTCGTCGGGCTGTCAGGCATTGCTTGGCAAAATGAGCACACTTGGGATTGTCGAGGCCATACAATTTCTGCGTGGATTCGGACTCCGCTGCCAAGTCCAATGCCTCAGGCGCGGCCATCTGCATGCGATACGCCAGTTCAAACGATTCGATTCTCGCGGCAAGTTCCGTCTCAGTCGGATGCCGATCCCGGTGCTCGCGATTGAGCGACGCCAGAAGATCCAGTTGCGCGCGTTGCTGGGTATCGGACTGGTCGTTGACGCGGCGCAGATTCTCGATGGGGTCACCCTGGGGTTTCAGGGCCGTCCCTTGATAGATACTCGGCAAGAATCCCGCACCCCAGTTTTGCGCGTGACCTTTAGGAACGCCGCGTCCCAGCGTGTCGTACATCACGACAAACCCGGGCAGATTTTGGCTTTCGCTGCCTAGGCCATAGGTGACCCACGCGCCGACACACGGAAACCCCTGTCGCGACATGCCGGTATTCAAACGAAACAGCGCGGGGGAATGATTATTGGAATCGGTCCAGCAGGAATAGACGAATGCCATCCGATCGACATGTTCGGCCATCTTCGGAAAGATGTCGCTGACCCAGGCCCCACATTCGCCGTGCCGCGCGAACTTGAACGGCGACTTCATCAGCGGCCCGCCGAGCCCCGCAAAGAAACCCGTCGTTTGATCGAACCCCGTCAACTCCTTGCCGTCTCGCTTTTCCAGCTCCGGTTTATAATCCCACGTATCGACCTGTGAAGGCCCGCCATTCATGAATAGCCAGATCACCGACTTCGCCTGCCCTGCAAAATGTCCCGCGTGCGATGCCAACGGGTTCAGCGCGGTCTCGGGCGAGGCATGGACCAAGCGCCCTTCTTGAGCCAAGAGCCCTGCCAGAGCCAATGAGCCGAATCCATTCCCTGCCCGGCGAAGAAACTGACGCCGGGACGAAAACTCGGATGCAGGTGGAGCGAATAACAGTTGCGACATGGCCTACCAAGTTCGTCTGGGGTTCTCGTCGCCTCATTTGAGACGTCAATGCGATTTCAAATCGATCCCAAATCCAAGTTTGCGCGCCAGCTGAGGATCGACGGTCTCGTCTTTTCCATCCGGGCCGACGCACCAGATTAAAGCAGATTCGGGCGATTCACGATGATACCGAACCGCCTTTCCCAGTTGATCGGTCGGGTCAACGGGAACGGCATCCAAATACTTCGGAACCACCTCATCAAGCTGCTGAGGATATTCCTGATGATCGCGTTGGTAAGCCTGTGCGGCCAAAGCCGCAATGAGCGACGCAGTCCGCGCCAACTGCCGCTGAACGGCGATTTCCAAATCTTTGAGCGGCCCCGCCGCGACGGCCGTGGCCAATTTCGAGCGTTGGACCGCTTGCTCAATCGCCGCAGGACCTAGTTGGTGGCGCGGCAATCCCTCTGGATCGGGGTTGAAGAGTAACGCAACACCCTTTCCAGAATAGGCGTGACGCTCTGAAATCGGCTTGTCGACTTCGGTCAATTGATTCCCAAGAAGGTGCCGCATGACCATCTGCGTGTAGTACGGCTCACCGATCAACCAATAGTATGCTTTCAGCCCGCTGACGATCGGCTCCTCGGCGGACGTTCCAGTGGCGAGGTCGATGGCGCGAATCCAATTCGATTCGCCGCAGGACTTTCTCATCAGCGAGTATTCGATCTTCAGTGTTTGCGATATCGGTGCCGACATTTGTTCTGCACGTTGGATTTCATGGATCGCCTGTCGTAGTAGTTCCGCCGTCACTCCGCGGTGCTCGGACCAACGATTGAATCCTTGACATGCCACCGAGTTAAGCGAAATCCCAACGAGCCGCTCGACCGCGAATCCATACTTGCCCGAATGAAAGCTGCAGCGCATCACGGCCACGTGCCATTTTAGAGCATCAGAGAAATCACCAAGCGCTTCGAGCCGTACCGCTTCACATTCGGCCATCTGCCCAAAGTTTCGCAGTGCCGTCGTAACGGGAAGCAGCGTTTCCCAATGGGAATCGCGAATCAAGTGATACTGTGCGTTGGGCAATTCTGTCCCACGGCGCCATTCCTCCAGGGCTGGACGCCGTGCTTCGAACCACTTCCCCAGACGCGTGCTCTCCGCAACCGTCTCCCAACTGTTCTCGAGAACTTGGACCATCTGTGCCGTGAGATCGGGCTCATTGTTCGCGATATCCGCGAGGCGCGCGGCCTCGAACAATCGCTCGGCTTTGCGGTAGTGGACGAACGCATTGTCCTCCGACGGAACCTCGATCTTTGCAAAGGCTTCGACATCGAATGGTTCATCAATGTACGGCACTTTGCTGACGAACCACATCCGCATCAGCAGCGGTGAGATGACGACCAAAACAATGAACAAGCGAATTCCTGTTCGAATGGTCCAAAGCGAATTGGAACGCTCGGAAGCGATTGGCCCGGCGTCGACGGCTTGAATCGTCATGAATCAATCTCAGTTGGCTTCGACACACAAAAAAGACTATCTGTCTTTATTATATCCACCAATTTGAGTGAAAAACAGGGTTCACGTTCTCAACGTCGGTAGATTTCGCTCTTGCGCGGATGGTTGGGGAACGTTGTCCCTCACCCCAGACATTTCCTCGTTCAAAGATATCCTCGTTACCAAGCTCCCGCTTGGGAACGCCTCTCGCAACGCGATTTCTGCCGAGGTGAAAAGCGAGAGGAAGGCCTCCTCCGTGTGCCGTCTGCAAACACGGAGTGTTACCAAGCAGAGCTTGGTAACAAGGAGAAGCTTGAACGATCGAACCATGCAAGCCTTCCCTCGTACCGAAGTTGCCGCTTCGCAACACCTTCTTTCAAAGATTCGTCGGCTTCTTCTTGGGCACCCGATGCTGCCAGAACAGGCGGTCTTGCGTCACGAAATTCAGACGCAACGCGCAGCGCAAACAATAGCGTTCGTGCTGACGTGTCAGGTAGATTTCGCCGCCAAGGATCAGATGGAACCAATCCTGCCCAGGCTCTTTGGCATAGCAATAAATTCGCTCAGAATCGCGTTTAATCAGAACGTTCCAGTCCTCGTTGTCCGGCACGTACAGTCGCGTATCGGGCTCTGGATCGGGCAAAATTTCGGGACTGGCGTCGTTTGTGGCCTGCGGTAAATCGAAGTCAGATTGCTCGCCACGCTGAATGTCATCGTCCATCGCAAACCTCGGTACCACACAATGCTGCCCGCATCACAATTGAAGCGGCCCCGCCCGTGCGGTTCAACCCCGCGTTCACGTCAGGTTATTCCGGCAAGGGTTTGCCCTTCGTTTCCGGTGCCAGCCAGATCAATGCCATCCCGACCAGATACACGCCACAAATGATGCTACAGGCCACCGGATATCCTCCTTGCAACCCTGCGTACGTCTTGTACTCCGCAACCAGTTTTAGAAGAGCCCCCACTTGAAGACCGGCGATTGCCGCCAGGATTCGGCCGAAATTAAAACTGAAACCTTGCCCCGTGGCGCGCACATTCGTCGTAAACAGTTCCGGTAAATAGAGCGGCAGCCAGCCATAGAATGACGCCGTGCATGCCCCGAGCACGAACGAAGCAAACAAGAACTCGACACCGAAATGCGCGTGGAACTGATAGAACCACAGCACCGACAGAAATGAGAGCAGACACAACACGCAGTAAGCGATTCTTCGGCCAAACCAGTCCCCCATCATCGCTGCGAGAATCGTTCCCACAATCGCACCGACAGAAGTGGCAATCTGAGTGTACTCGCGCGGGTTGGTCGCCATTCCTGACGTGAACCAGTGCGGCTCGACGGATGCGTCTGCGGCGACGGGCTCGGTTGCGGCTGCGACCTTCTTGTCCTGCTCCGACAACTGATTGGCCCAGGTCATCGCCCACTGTGTTGACCCCCAGGTCCCGATCAGGGCCACACCGCTCAAACAGGCCGCCAACAACATGCGCCGGATCGTCCGCCCCGTCTGGTTATTGGCTGCCGATGAACCTGCGTAAGTTCGCTGCAGAAAACGCAGGACGGGATAGATATATCCGACCGCAGCCACAAACATGCCGAAGATCGTTCCGACGATGCGCCAAGTATTGTCCACTCGCGAATCGGCCCACACCCACACAATCAGCCCCGGTCCGATCGCTCCGACGAGAACGCCCACGAGGTCGGTCGTTAACCACATCGAGGTGCCGCCGCGACCACGTTCCTGCTCCCATTTTTCTGATTCGGGCACAAACATCCGAAAGAAAAAGGTCAGGACGGCAGGAAGTGTTCCCAACATCATCATCAACCGCCAGCCCTTATTGGCGAGCAGCATATTGACCAGAGACTCGGATAGCCCCATCTCCAGGAACGAGGTCCGAAACGTGGTCAACATGGCCGTCAGACAAATCCCAATGATTCCCACCAGCAGATATCCTGCGTTTGCGGCCGCACCGATCAAACCGGCCATGAGCGCCCGTGAACGATTGGGCCAGACTTCCATCACCAGTGCGACCCCCAACGACCACTCGCCACCCATTCCGAGCGAAGCCACAAATCGCAATGCACCAAGCTGAAGTGGAGACTGAGCAAACCCGCAGAACCCCGTGAAAAGCGCATACGTCAGCACGCTAAGGCTCATCGCACGCACTCGCCCGATCCGATCACCGAGCCACCCGAACAGAACGCCCCCCGTGGCCGCCCCCACCAGGAATACCGCTATGACGACGCCGAACATCATGCCGACTTGTTGTTCTTGCGCCGGTGTGGGAACTCCCGAGATCCCCAACAGGTCTTGCATGGCGGCACGCCCGACCATCGAGAACACCCCCATCTCGGCACCGTCAAACATCCAGCCGAGTAGTGCAGCAATCAGTGCCATCCAGCGCCCGAATGCGGAACTCGCATCGGTAGAAGAAGTCGCGGCGGGGATCTGTGGTACGCCGACGTCGGTATGGGTTGCGGATGGCGGATTCAAAGGTCGTCTCTTCCACTAAAGCCACTCGAGCGTTCGATCACCCAGGAATTGTGACCCGATTCACATCAAAAGGCAATTATGGGACGATGGCCCCTGCGACGAAGGAATCTGGACATACCACTTTCGAGCACAATTGATGAGATCGCTCAGTCCGGAAATTAAAAAGCGATCCGAGAACTCAGTTTTCTCGGATCGCCTGGAACACCACGACGGATTTTCGCAAGGGGACGCGACTACTTCCCCTTAGTGACGAGTTTGGGGTCGCAGTATTTCAGCGCCATCAGCGTATATGCTGTCGCGAGATTCGGGTCGCCTTCGTACCACCGCTCATTCTTGTTCAACCAGGCACCGTTCTCTTGCTGAAGGCTGAACAAATGCTCGGCAAGTTCTTTGCGCCAGTCATGTCCTTTGCCATCCGCATCCTGTGCATAGTCGAGATCCAGGGCTGCGAGTGATTTCGCGAACACCTGAAAATAGTAGTACACGCCCTGCTGCCCCATACCGGGATTCTCTTCCACAGAGTAGTGCTTCGTAATCCACTCGAGCGCGGCCTTCACACGTTTGTCATCGGGCGTCAGTCCGGCGAACACCATGCTTTTCAATCCGGCATAAGTCATACTGGCGTACGATCGCAGCCCACCGTTGTCGGTATTGCCCGCTTGCGAGTTTCCCCCTGCGGCCGGTGTGTAGTAGAAGCCACCGTCGTTCACCTTCGATGCGAATGCCGTGGTGTTGTATTCGGATTCCAGATTCTGACAGCGTGACAGAAACACGAGCGCATTCTGCACCGCCGCGTCGTCCTTCTTCGCACCGGCCGCCTGCAGGGCGTCGAGAAAGAACGTGGTATTCGACAAATCAGGTCGATCGCCCGTCCGACCGTATCCAGCGCCGCCGAACTTCGGATCAGACTTGTCACACTTTTCGCTGTCGTCCCACTGCAGTTTTCGCAAGAACTTGTCGGCCTGCTTGATCAAATTGTCGTATCGGCCGGACTGATTCGCGGCGTTGAAGGCCAGCAGGCAGATCGACGTTTCATAGTTGCTGTGATGACTTTTCGGGAAGTAGATCCCCCCATCCCCCTGCACGAACGTCTGCAGGTGTTTCAATGCCTTTTCAATGACCGGATCACTGGCAGGCACACCCCCCTGCAGAAGCGAGAACGTGACGAGCCCTGAAATCCCAGGAGCTTCGGGCGAAGTCCAGCTCCCATCGGTCGCTTGAGTTGTCTTCAGAAAATTGGTCGCGCGCAATCTCGATTTGGCGAGCTGATCCGCGTTGGGACCAACCGTTTGAGCGGCCAGTTCCGTTCCCAGACACAACATGACACTCGACAACAGCAGCAGCGACAGGATCGGCAGCACTCGAGGCATGACAGCAAACCTTTTCAAGACTCGACTTGACCGTTGATGAGCGGCAATCAACGAGAAACCACAGGAATGAGGCCGATTCCAGGCGTCCACCGGCCTGACGAAGTCATCCCTGCGACCACTTCAAGCGGTGATGAAATCCATTCGGCCCGGGTCCCCTTACAATGCGATCACTTTGCGTCCGAACTGCGTACGCCAGTACTCGAGAATGGCATCAACATAAGGCGTACGCGAAGCGGGACGCACCAGCGACGTTCCGTCCGACTTCTTGTCATCGACCTTCTTGTCACCTTCACCCGGTTTGGCGTCGCCTGCCTTGGCAGAGTCCTTTTCGACGGGTTGTTCGACAATCGTCTTTCCTTCAGCCAATTGCTTCTTGAGAATGTCGAGCCCCGCGTCCATTTGTCGATCCACGAAATCCGACTTGGGTGCCGATCCATCCGTACGAATCACTTCGCGATCTGCCCGGGACGTGAAGAGCTCTTTCATTTCCATGTCAGTCATTCGCAAATTAAAGCCTTCGTCCGGCATCACGCCCCATTCATCGGCTTCCGTCGCTTTCGGAAACCGGTGAATGTTCTTGCCGCTTGGACGATGGTACGTCGCCGTCGTCAATTTCAGGGCACTCTTGCCGTCTTCCAGGTCGATCACGTTTTGGACGCTGCCTTTGCCCCAGGTTCGTTCGCCGACGATAATGGCGCGTTTGTGATCCTGCAGGCACGCACTCACAATTTCACTGGCCGAGGCGCTGTAGCGGTTCACCAGCACGACCATCGGGAAGCCGCCAAAAGTTCCGGCCTTCAGTGCCTTCACCACGTGTTCCTCGGTGTTACGGCCTTTTGTGCTGACGATCACGCCGCTCGAAATAAAGTAGTCGGCGATCGTCGTAGCGGCGGTCAGAAGCCCACCAGGGTTAAATCGCATATCAAGAATCAGCGCCCGCATTCCGTCCTTCTGTAACTTCTTCAGTGCGTCATGCATCTCTTCGGCACTGTTCCGACCGAAACTCGTCAATCGAAGGTAAGCAATCTTTTCTTTCTCGTCGGCCCAGAACGACCACTGACCGTTGGAATCGTAGTGGTCACCTTGAACCGTAGGAGTCTTAATGACGGCGCGAGTGATTTCGATCGTTTCGGGTGTTTCGGAACCGATGTGCTGAATCTTGATGGTGACTGGAGCCCCAGGCTTGCCGCGCATCAGATTCACAGCCGATTCCATTTCGCGGCCTTCGACAAACTCCGAGGTGGGTTTGCCATCAATCTCGAGAATGCGATCACCGGCACGCACACCCGCACGATAAGCGGGCGTCCCGGGTAGCGGCGTCATCACCATGAGCTGGTGCGTTCGGTCTTCCACCGTAACCTGGATTCCGATGCCGCCAAACTCCTGCTCAACATGCTCGTTGAAACTGCGGATTTCTTTGTTGTCGATGTACGAGGAATACGGATCAAGCTTATTGATCATGCCGCGCATGGCCGCTTCGACCAGTTCCCGGCGATCAACTTGCGTCACATAGTTACGATCGATCTGTTCGAAGGTATCGACGAAGATCTTCATCAGCTCGAAGTATTCGTCCTCGCTGGCCGCCCGGGCAGACCCGGCCAACAGATTGCCCCAGATCACTGCAGAGAAAACCAGGAACCCGAACCGCCGCCATTCCATCATCGTGTTTCCTTCCATCAAATCGATCTGCCGAGGGCGCGACACCGCTGCATGTCTGCAACGCACCGCCGGTCGACAACGGAAGAATACGTCGTTCGCATCAGACCGACAAGATACGCAACGGTGATCGGCGAGGGTTTACCGCAACACGCCGCCCTCCTGAAAGTCAGGTCAGGAGACCACCCGGCATCGAATTTCTGCAGAATCGGCACGTCGAGGAACTGGTGGCCAGCCGGCCAACGGGCCCGCCGACGAGGTCACGAACCTGTCCGCACTGAGAGTGCCTATGCCACTAAACCGGGCTGGAGCGACGCAGCGACGCGAAGAAATTGTTTGGCGTTGGCACAACCTCACGCAGAACGTCAGACGCGCGCGCCTTGTTCGACGGCATCGTCACAGCAACCCAAGCCGAATCGCTGACGGTGGTGCCGCTGTAAGCTTCGATCTGGAATTGATAGCCCGTTCCCCCACTCATCCCAGTGATGTTCAGACTGGTGACGTTCGCCGAAACGGCGCCCAGCAAGGTCCGGACGCCTCCGCTCAAGTAGTACACCCGATACCCTTGCGTCCCCGCGACGGCCGTCCACGTTAGCAGTGCAGTGCTGGCTGAGGTCGCACGCACGGTGACAGTGGGTGCGTTCAGCGTCACCGATGGCATCGTGACACTGACGACGGCCGAGTCAGCGACCGTTGAACTGTTATAAGCTTCAACCTTGAATGAGACCCGGCTTCCGGCGGTGATCCCGGTCACCTGAACGGCTGTCGTGGACGAACTGACCGTCCCCAACAAGTAAGACTGAGTTCCGATCACCTGGAAAATGCGATACCCCTGGGTTCCCGACACCGCATTCCACGACAGTTTGGCCGCTGTCGTGGACAACGCCACCACGATCACATTCTGAGGCGACGCCAAGGTCGCCCCGATCGTGAATGTGCTGGAAACCGCCGAGATCAACGCACCGTCGCTTGCCCGCAACGTGTAGGTTCCTGTCGTCGCGAGGATCAGCTTGTTGAACGTCGCGACCCCATTTACCGCCTGCACACTGACCGTGCTCGTATTGGCCAATGCCCCGGGTCCGCTCGCGACGGAAATTGTGATCGTTGAATGATCGGCCGTCACCACGTTTCCAAACGAATCCTCGACAGCAACGGTCACCGGTGCCAATGTCTGGCCTGTGACCGTATTGGCAGGTCCCGTCAAAAAGACCACTTTCGAGGCGCTCGCAGGTGAGACCGTCAAGCTGCCCGAGACGGCGGCGGCCATGTTACCGTCGCTGGCACTCAGCTTATACGTTCCGGCTGTGTTCAGCACGAGATTATTGAACGTCGCCACTCCATTTACGGCGCGGACGCTGACCGTGCTGCTGCTGGTAAAACTTCCCGGCCCACTGGAGATTGACAACGTGACAATCGAATTGTCGGTCGTCACGACTTGACCGTCCGCGTTCTGAATCTGCACCTTCAGGGTCGGTGACAGCACCTGACCGGCCGTACCCGTCACAGGCGAACTTTGGAAAACGAGTTTCGATGTGGAAGTGGTCGTGCCACTCAACGCGTTGACCAGGACATTCACAACCGGACTTCCCAGTCCGGTGACCAAGTCATACCCGGCCCCGGCCGTGTAACCGTTGCTGCCACTCGTAACATCATGGAACGCGGACGGCGTTGTCTTACTGAGGTTGTACAGCATGGGCAGCGTCTGCGTCGCGCCGTCGAGCGAACTCAAGCCGCTTTGTGAGCGAGCCTGATCCACGATCGCCACGATCGCTCCCCACGACGGCGCCGAAAAACTGGTTCCGCCCACTTGCGCCCAGGGACTGCTTGACCCATTTGAAAAGGACGAATAGACCGCGACACCCGTATTCGGATCGGCATCGAATGAAACATCGGGAGCGGATCGTTTGGTTGTCGTTTGAGTCACAATCCCGTTCTGATAGGTCGGCTGGGATTCGTATTGGCTGACCCCGCCACCACTACCAGACCAGCCAGATTCAGAAATGTAGGCTGCCGATGATCCCAACGTCAGCGTCGTTCCGCCCACCGCAATGACATTCCGCGAGTAAGCCGGAAAGCCACCCGGTGCACCGTTATCTCCCGTCGACGCAACAAAGGTCACCCCCTGATGTCCCGCCGGTGTGGTGAAGACCGAATCGTACGAGGCTTCGGACGAGAATTCCCCGCCGCCCCAACTCATCGAAACCACGGACACTCCGGGCATACCGGCCGCTGTATGCACGGCCGCCAACAGGTCGGCATAGCTGGCGCTGTTGGCCTCAACCAGCACAATCTTTGCGGCGGGAGCCAGTGCATGTGCCCATTCGACGTCCAACGCCGCTTCGAGTTCCCACCCTTTGGTCGGATCGGTCTGTGGCAAACCGGTCGTGCTGCCTGTCTGAGACACGATCGTCAAACTGGGGGGATCGGCAAGGCCGAATGCACGGTCGAACGCTTGCAAGTCGGCCAGCATCGTCGGCGAATGGTAAGCATCCACAATCGCGATCGTCTGCCCTGCTCCGTTCGCCCCACTCGAAAGCGAAAGCTTGTTGAAGCCATACGCTGCTTGAATCTGGCTGGGCGAATATCCGGTAGGCCCGGTCGAGGCGTACGCTTGGGCGGGCCCCGCACTCGGTACGACTTCATACGTCGGCGTCGCGATCAGTTTCGCGAGGACACCGTCCGCCGACATCAAAATACGCGGTTCAATCCGCTCAATTTCCAACGCGATCGCGCCCGATGCGTAGGGGAACAGTCCATGTCCCGGGTGCCGCCGCGGCGATCGTGCCGAATGTCGTGTACGAGCTCGATCCCACTGCGCCATCAGAAGGACAACGTATCTGTTCATCTCAGTCATTCCGCGAAAAGTGACAGAACTCGCCTGACACGGATCACCGGAAGCTTGACTCAAACTGTCGTCCGGTGAATCGATCGAAAGCGGCCTACCTCGTTCCGTCGAGATTGACTCAACAGTACTTATCGTCAATTCAGCGAGGTTTGGAAGAAACCCAATGAGGTGAGCCCGTAGAGTCGAACATAGCACTCAATTTGGTCACCGTTCACCTGGATCACAAGCTCACGTTTCTTGCTTCCACGACAGCTTTCTTCGCGCGACTCATTTGGGCGTGCCCCGAGATTCGTCGGCACTCCTCGTTACCACGCTCCCACTTGGCAACGCTTCCGGCACATCGAAAATGCGCATGTCGTCCCAGACCACTTTCCGACTCGACAGAGGTGAAAATCGACAGAGGCGTCACCAATCGGGAGCTTGGTGACAAAGAAAAACGAGAAAACGTTCCTGCGTCGCGACAAGGAAATACGCATGAAACACGCCACAAAGCAACACCACAACTCATTACAAAAAAACAACTTACACAAACAAAAAAACGCCGAACGATGATTAAACGACGACGAAGAAGACCAAAATCTCAAAAACTTCCGACAAACCGTGTCACAGCCATGTCATGCGGAAGTATGGGTGGCATCCGGCGAACATGACACAAAAAAACGAGTTCGCCAAACCACACCTGATTCAAGACCAAGGAACGCCAACATGCTGAAAGAAATCGTCTCGACCCTCGCTGCCGTTTGCACCGCCATGACTGCCGGAGACACATTTGGCCAAGACTTGAATGCGATGAACGCCGCGTTCAACGCCCGCTTGAATGGTCAGATGCAGGCAACGACAAACAACATTGTCCAATCGAACATGAACAATCCTTACGTTCGCCAGATGTATCTTCAGTACCAGCAGCAAGGCGGACGCCTCGACTTCCCCAGCTACTGCTTCCGCTATGCTGAAACAGGCGGATTCACACCTGAAGGGACGGCGCGAGCGATCCAATCACAACAAATGATTCATCAGCGCGATCAGGCGAACATGAACGCCTACCTGCAATACTCGGCGCAGCTTCAGCGTGATACGAACGACTACCGCAATGCTGTCCAAGACAAGTGGGCCCGCCAACGCGGTGAGAACTTATCGGCACAGGCGACATATGTCAGTGGTTCTGATGGCTCAAGCTATCAACTGCCCACGAATGCGACACCTGGCCAAATTTTCCAGGACCGTGCCAGTGGGAACTATTTCGGCATGGACATCCACGGCCAATACTGGATGAGCAACGGTCAAGGCTGGTGGCAGCCATTGACTTACCGTCAGTAACTTAAAGTGATGTCTGTCGTGGACTGACATGGGTCGCATACGAACGTACGCGACCCCTTTTCGTTCCCTGACAGGTTCGCGTCGATCAATCACGCAGGCCAACCTGTCACTCCCCCTGAGACGCAGGCAAATCGTGACGCACAAAGTCGAGCAACCCCAGAGCGGAGAGTTCCTCCTCAAGGCTCGCAATCGACTCGGATTCCAATCCCGCACGAACTTCGTCGAACAGATGGGCTGCAAACCGCGTGCGAGCTCGTTTGAGGATCTGACGAAAATTGTCGGCTCGAATCGCGGTCCCCGTCTGATGGCTCAGTCGCTCGGCCAGTTCGTCAGAGTCAGCATCGGGGAATTCCATTTTCAATTTCAGGGCCTGATATCCAGCAGTTGACTTCCCCCCTTGATCCATCAGAAAGCGATTCCAGGCATGATCGAGTACCGATTTCCGCCATTGATCTGTCCATTCACGATCCGCTGAATCTCCTGCATCCGAGCCGATCAGGTCGAGTTCGACATCAACCGTTTTTCTTCGTTGCGATTTCTGCCATGCGGTTCGCGCCAGGTTCCGAATCGCCATTTTTAAAAAGTCGCGAAATCGCCCGAAGGAAGGATTGGCCCCTCCGAAGTCACCGCGCATCAGCCGCAACAGGAGTTCTTGAGAGAGCTCGTCGGCCAAATCATCATTCCGCACGATCCCACCCACATACCTGCGAATCGCAGGCGAGTACCGCAAGACGAGCAACCGCCGGGCGTCGCTCGCCGATTCGGGCTGCCCCGAGGAATGCGCGTGCTGAATTAAGCTCCACCGCGTCTCAATGACTTCGATGATCTCTTCCGTCATCTGCAGAGTCCACTTGCAAGGTCTTCACAGGTTCTTTTCACAGTTTTTGCCGTGTCAAAACGGAAATCCGGCAAACAGGCACATTGCATTCACGACCTGATGGCGGCTTTGCATCTGTACGCAGCCAGTCGCCATGATCTCAAAGGGCAACGAGATTGATTCTAATCCGACTTCGGCCGAGTCGCTTCAATCTGCATGAGAAATCTGGGAATCGCGTCCCGCATCGTGAGGGCTTCCACATGCTCAGGATTGAGCTGCAGCATGGCCTGCACGTGCAGATCGGCACGTTTCAGCCGTTCGACAGCAACATCAACCTGTCCGAGCGAGTGGGCCAGGGACGCGGACCGAATCAATCCCACGGCCAGCGGCAATCGATAGGTCAGATCGTCCGGAAAGTCACGGACCAGCCCTTCAAACAACCCCAGCGACGTGGCATAGCCCTCAAGCCCCGTCGATGGATCGTTCTGCTTTTCGCGAATCCGCGCCGCATCGAACGCGAGCTGCGCCTGCTCAAATCGCAGTGCCCGACGATTACCGTCTGTCTCGGTTGTACCAAGCTGCGAAAGTGCGTCCTGCAAGATCGTTTCCGCCGCTGGAATGTCGTTCACCATGGCCAGCCCTTGCGCCAGGACGCGTTGCGCCTGAACCAGCCACAATCGTGCATCGGCTTTGCGGCCCGGATTGGATTCTGATTGCCAGTAACGGCGGGCCAATTCAACGCGTTCTCGTCCGGCGGCAACATACGCGGACAGGTCATTCGACTGCATCGCGGCGTTCATCGACTCTTGCGTGAAAAGACTGGCCAGCTTCAGAACCTCAGGTTCGCCCGGATGCTGGTCCAGCAACGTCTGCACGGCGCGAGTGACATCCGCATCGCCATCGCCGGGCTCGTTCTGATCGAGCGCGAAGACATCACGCCGGGTCGGGTTTCGCTGATCCAACATCAATTTCAAGCGAGTGATGTTCAGCTTCAAATCATCGGGATACCGCGCAAGCGCTGTTTTGAGCGCCGATTGAAGCTCTTGGAAGATTGCAGCCACGCGTTCACGATCTCCGTGGAGCCACTCCAGCAACAGATGCTGATAGAGACTATCGACATAACGATGCGCGACCTCCAAATCGTCTGGTTGCATCTGGATCAGGCGACGATTCAACTCGACCGAATCGTGACTGGTTTCAAGCATGACTTTCGTCGCCTGCGGAACCTCGTACAGATTGTCGCGAACGCGGTTCACGATCCGATCGAGCGACTCCTTGGTCAAATCACGAGCATCGGTGATCGCGCGATTGGCGTCACTTAAGCGTTGATTCGCCTGCGACAATTCCTGGTTCCCTTGCGCAACCTGACGATAGGCCGATTCGAGGAGGACCAAACCGATCATGGCTGCAATTCCTGATGCCGCAAACACGGCGATTGCCGCTGTTTTCCAGGGATTTCGAGCAGCCCATTTTTTGAGTCGTTGCCATGTCGACGCCGGCTTGGCAAGGATCGGACGTCCATCGAGGAAGCGAGCCAAATCGTTGGCCAACTCGTCGGCAGACAAGTATCGCCGTGACGATCGCTTCTCAAGACATTTCAAACAAATCGTCTCGAGATCGTGGGGAACCGTCGGCTGCAAAGTTCGCGGCGAAGGAGGATCTTCCGAAAGCAATAACATGATCGTTTCGACACTGTCCGCCCCCAGGAACGGTGGGCGGCCGGTCAGAAGCTCATACAGAATTGCTCCAAGTGAATAGATGTCGACACCCGGCCCCGGTCGCGTCACCATGCCCGAGGCCTGTTCGGGGGCCATATACGCAGGCGTTCCCATGATTTGTCCCGTACGCGTCAGACGACTATCGGCCGCAATGCGTCGCGCCAGGCCGAAATCCGTAATTCGTAGGGCTGCTGCATTCACAATGGGAACTTGTGAACTCAAATCGGTCACACGGCCAATTTGTGTCGTACGCATCCCTACTGAAATGGAATGACCGAGGTGATTCGCCTTTGTCGAAACCGGGGATTGCGGTTCGATCGGAGCGTCGTCAATCAGAATATTGGCCGGCTTCAAGTCGCGGTGAACAATCCCCCCCTGATGTGCGACATGAACGGCGCGAGCGAGCGTCAGCAGAATTTCTGCGGCGGTCTTCCCCGTCACCGGTCGGCCAGACAGCCGATCCGCCAACGTCCCACCGCTCACAAACTCCATGACACAGAACGGCTGGTCCAATTCCGTTTTCGCAAACTCGAACAACCGGGCAATGTTCGGATGCGACAGACTCGCCACCGCTTTCACTTCCGATTCGAACCGAGACACGAGTTCCGGATCTTCGGGGTCGATCAAAACTTTGATCGCGACGACCCGGCCCAAACGACGGTCGAGGCCTCGATAGACGCGACCCATTCCCCCGCGGCCAATCAATTCAGTGATTTCGAATCCTGGAACCACTGGCAGCGACATGCGACGTCTTCCCGGTTATCAAATCGCACTTCTCACCACGTCCCCTGAACCTATCCCAATTCGGATCGGGCATCGGCAACATCAAGGTTTTCAGTCGAAGACGACACCCATTCAGGCCGCGCGAATGTTCACGCGGCCTGAACTTCGCCGTTGTTGCCTCCCTCGATTACTGAGCCTCCCTCACCCTCGCGGCATTGTCTTGAATCCGATGGCAAGATCCGAGTGCGGGGGCGAATCGGGCGGCACAGCGATAAAGAGTTGAGTGTCGCTCGTTCGTCAATTCGATTGCAGCTCAACCAATCGTGTAAGGCTGAGACAGGCGATACTTCGGATTCTTCTCAAGATACGCCGCAATCTTGTCGTTGCGCGAAATCGCAACCGGCAGGAAGTCGAGTGCCTGCTGCAGTCGCTCGTCCGGTTCGGCACAGCTGAATCGCAGGAAGCCGCCCCCGGCATCCCCGAAGCACTCCCCACCCAGGCAGGCCACACCGAACTTCTCGTCCGCACCTTCCAAGAGATACAGGGCAAGACCATGACTGGTGATGCCAAGCTGGTTGCAAACAGGAGCCACGTTCGGAAAGACATAGAACGTGGCCGCAGGATCGAGTGATCGGAACCCGTCGAGCCGATTCAAACCGTTCGTGAGCAGCTCCACTTTCTTCCGAAATTTCTGCATGACGGCGTCGCGTTCTGTCGTATCCCGCTCTAGTGCAGCCTTTCCGGCCAACTGCACGATCGGCGGCGTACACGAAAGAGTCGTGTTGATCATCTTTCCAATCGCGTCAGAGACTTCCACCGAAGCAACCGAGAAGCCCAGCCGCCAACCGCTCATGCTGTAGCTTTTGCTGAAGGTATAAGCCGCCACGGACCGCTCCAGCATCCCCGGTTCGGCCAGCAGCGATTCATGCTTACCCTTCCAAACCATATGACAGTACGGTTCATCGCTGAAGACCGCGACGTTCGTTCCCTTCAACAGATCCGCCACGTCGCGCAAATCCTGACGTGTCATCACGCCACCCGTCGGATTGTGCGGCGAGTTAAAAAAGATCGCCTTGGGGGACGGATCGTTCTTCAAGAAGCTCTCGATCGCCGACATTTCCGGACGGAAGCCATTCGACTGTTTCAGCGGCGCCAATACAGGACGCGCATTGCGTCGCAGAATGTTCGGCAGATATGTCGGAAAAAAGGGACTGAAGACCAGCACGCCATCGCCGGGATTCAAGAACGCTTCGCAAAAATATTGTTCGAACACTTTCGCGCCGGGCGCGACCACGATATTCGCCGCTTCGGCCGGAATCTTGAATTCGTGCTTCACGAACGCCGCCGCCGCTTCGCGAAACTCGGGCAGACCGGGCGAAGGACAGTAATGCGATTTGTTCTGCTGAATTGCTTCAACGCCAGACGACTTCGCCGATGCGGTGCTGTCGAAAGGGCTGTCCCCAATCTCGAGCTCAACAACATCCTTCCCTTTTGCTTTGAGTGCCTTGGCCACTGCCAGCACGTTAAACGCCGTTTCCACCGACAACGATTTCGCGAACTCACTGAGCTGAACGGACATAGACCGCGCTTTCCAGAAGAATGAGGAACATCGATTGAAGAAAAACGAATGACGAAGCTGGCCACCACACGACATCCGGGAACTCGGTCCCGTCGTGACGATTCCGATCCGCTACTTCGTTGAAATCGCCAGTTGCAATGGTCGCAGCACCTGCTCGACCACGTATTTCTCAAGCAGAAATTCGCACTGAACCTTCAGTTCCGCCAAAGTCCCTTCGTAGGAACTGTCCGACTCAAGACTACCGTACTGGCGTACCGTGAAGAAGACGCTGATATGGTCTTCGGGATATTCGCCGCGACGCACTTGATAAGCATTTGTCCGCGTTTCGATCATCAGGCGTGCCTGCCGGCGACAGGTTTCTTCCAATGCGATCGTCATCGTCGGCTCGTAGTTCAGCACCTGCCGACCAGGAATGTCCATCAGACCGTCCAGCGCTGAACTGACGCCCAAAGCCTCGGCCACCAACTCGTCGTGGTTGCCGCGATAGTTAAAGTCAAACCCCATCATGTAGTCGAGGGCTTCGCAGTCGAGCGAACTGACCGACAACATGTAAGGGACCAGTTCCAGCACCAGCTTATGCTGCTCAAAGGCATCGTCGATATCTGGCGGGTTGATGAAGCCGCTGCAGATCCGTCGTGGTTCAAGTGTCACCCAGCGTTGATGCCCCTGGTCTTTGTCTTCCTCCAGGACGTGATCGCCATTCTCACGTGTGTAGAAATTCCGCATGGTCGAGTATTTTTTGCGAACTCGCTCGAAGAAGCTCAGCGTCGTATCGCGACCGGCTGGCAGTGCCATTTCGGTATTCAGATTCATGTTGACGTAAAAATCGTCCGCAAGACTGGTGTAGGCAGTCATCAGCGTCTTCCTCAAAAAGCCAAACGTGCAGACACATCCGCAAAATTCATTCGAAATGCGATCCACCGCCACACGATGTCACAGCTTGAACGATTCGACACGACGTGTACTTCGGATTCTGTCACCGACAAACCCACTCAATGTTCCAGGACGAGACATCCACGTCGAATGACGTGTGACGCCACCAGCAGTTGTTCAAACGAACATTTCGTGAGAGTTGTCCGACGAGGGAGAATTTACGACCATTTCCCTACACCGGCACGCATTGTATAGGTCGGTGGAACAGGGGTCAAAGAGACCAAGCCCTCATCGGCCTGATTTCATCTCCTGATGCAATAATCGCTTGCGACTTTCGGAAAGGCTTGGAATCGCATTGAAACCATGGGAACAGGACGCGCCTGACGTCGTGACGAATACCCGACCTCACGCGCGTTCCGCCAGCAATTCCACTCGAGGAAGGAACCAGATCATGCCCTACGCTGCGAAACGGGCCCGCCCCACCTCGGCCCAAAAGCCACGGCCAGCCGCCGCAGCAGCACCGGATTTCGAGCCGAGACAGATGGCAATCGCCACCTTCCAGACCGAACTGGGCTGGTTCGGACTGCTGGGAATCGACGAGCAATTGACCTCCGTATTCATCGGACACCCAAACGAGAAATCGGTCGTCCAGCGTGCCACACAGATGGCTTCGTCCATCGAGCAAATCGATTGGGCGCCAAAACTTCGTGGACAACTCGAAGCTTACTGCGACGGTGAAATCATCGACTTCTCACACGTCGCCCTCCAGTTGCCCGCGACGACCAAATTTCGACAGCAGATCGTGGCGGCAACACGTCGATTGCGTTACGGCGAAGTCGCGTCGTATGGAGAACTAGCAAAGCGCATTGGCCACCCCGGTGCCGCCCGAGCCGTCGGCACGGTCATGTCGACAAACCAGTTCCCGATCGTCATTCCCTGCCATCGCGTGATCGCCGCCGGCGGAAAACTCGGCGGTTTCAGTTCGCCATCAGGCACAAACCTGAAAGAGCGAATGCTCGACCTCGAAGCACGGGCCCTCGGCATTTCACGGACGCACCTTCTCGACCAGGGTCGACATTAGCGGCCTCTTGAAATCACGGGGACTGGCTCCGCAAGGTGCCTGCCCCCGTGATTTCACTTCCTGGCGCGCGATTCCGCCACTGATCGACAACTTCACTCGACAGATTGGACAAAAACATCCTTCACAACGTCGTCTGCCGAGCCAACCGATTCGCCAGCGCCTGCTTGCTTCTTTGCCGTCGCGACATTGTTGCAGTGGATGTATCGTGTCAGGCGACGTTGATATTCTGTGGATGAACAACGCAATCGTGAGAAACAATGCCGCCGGATTTCACAACCAACGCGGTTCTTCTGGCCACGAAAAAACCATTGGATACGGAATATCATGCGGTTGTCGAAAGCCTTCTTCTTCCTGACAGCGGCTGCCACCACAATCTTCACCATCACGATCCTCGCGATGGTCACCATGCCTCTGGGTGACCCGGGCGCACCGGTCAACGGCTGGTTCAACCGGTACGGCGCCGTCGTGATGACGGCCGAAGTCCTGGCGATCGGCATCCTGGGAATGACGGCCATGATCACCGATCACGCTGAAACGTCTCGCGAGAAGCAAGCAAAGGCCCGCACGATCGCTCCATTGGAACAAGAAAAATCCGTATAGGTCCTAACCCAAACATCGATTCCGAAGACCGCCCCAAGCGGCGACGTCCTGAACGATTCTTGTCTGACCTGAGGAACGCGAAGACGCTGCTCCGTCTTCGACGCTGGCGAGCCGAGAAGCGGTATTTCACCAACTCCCTTTCTCTTCTTTGCGTCCTTGCCCCTTAGCGCCTTTGCGTTGAATTCTTCGCGAAATTGCGTCACGGAATCCCGCCCCCCTCGCGCAAGAAAAAACCCACCCGCAATCGTAAGACTGCAGGTGGGTTAATCAGACTCTAACGGATTTCGTCTTCGCCGGGGCGTCAATCGCCCGCTGGCTCAGACGGCGACGGCGAAGACTTCTTCATTCTCTTCCACCATCGTTGCGTCGCTTTCTTCCGTCAGATTGGGGACTTCATCCCCGGTCGAATCGACGAACCCACGCAGGTGATTGGCCCGCGTTTCGTGCTGCAGCTTTCGCAGCGCCTTCGATTCGATCTGACGGATACGTTCGCGGGTCACCTTGAAAATCCGACCGGTTTCTTCCAGCGTGTAGCTGTAACCGTCGCCCAGGCCGTAACGCAGCTTGATGATTTCGCGTTCGCGATATGTCAGACTGCGAAGGACCACCTCAATCTTGTCACGCAGCATTTCCTGCATGGCCGATTCGGCGGGGTTGGTTTCGTTGTCGTCTTGCAGGAAGTCACCGAATGAACCGTCTTCGCTTTCTCCAACCGGAGTGTCCAGGCTGACCGGATGCTTCCAGGTTTTCATAATACGTTCGGTTTCTTCGATCGACATCCCGACCGATTCCGCCAACTCTTCCATGCTGGGATCGCGACCCGTCTCCTGGCGAATCTGCTCGCTCTTGGCTTTGAGCTGCGAAATGCATTGGAACATGTGCACGGGAATACGAATCGTACGAGCGTGATCGGCCACGGCACGGGTGATCGCCTGACGAATCCACCATGTCGCATAGGTCGAAAACTTGTAGCCGCGACGGTATTCGTACTTCTCGACACCACGCATCAAACCGGCGTTACCTTCCTGGATCAGATCGAGGAAGCTGAGACCGCGGTTGCGGTACTTCTTCGCGATCGAAACCACCAGTCGCAGGTTTCCACCCGACAGATGCTGCTTGGCGCGGGTCCACGCGTCAAACTTCGCCATGATCCGACGGACTCGGTCAACGAAATCGGCGGGCGTTTCGAGGACCAATTCAACCAGATCGTTCAGCTCACGGCGTGACACTTCCGCTTCATTGACGGCCGCCGCAGTCCTGCGTTCCGACAACTTGTGGATCTGCGTCTGCAGTTCCTGAATCCTCTTCGCAATCTGTTCCATCCGTCGCATGATCGGCTGCACGCGCTGCGTACGCACGCTGAGCTCTTCACAGAGCCAAGCGAGCTTCCGGCGACGCGATTTCATCCGCTGCTTGATCACCGCCAATTCGGGCTTGCTCTTTTCAACCTTGCAAGCTTCCCAATCGACTTTGTTCTCGTCCAGCAAACGCTTGATTGTGGGCAGATTGACGGGAATACGTCCCTGGATCTGTTCCTTCCGCAGATTCTCCGTTTCGCTCGTACGCAGCGTACGCTCAAACGGAAGCTCGTTGCGGCAGACCTTTTCAATCGTGTCGACGATCAGACCGATTGCAAAATCGGACTCGGCGATCTTACGGCGGAACCATTTACGGGCCACTTCGATCTGCTTGGCGAGGAAGATTTCCTTCTCACGCGACAGCAGGGGAATGTGCCCCATCTGGCTCAAGTACATCCGAATCGGATCGCGCGAAGACGAAGGCGTCTCCGGCTCCATCATCGATTCCGGGATGGCTTCGTATTTGGGTTGGTCATTGGGATCAGGCTCGTCAACGATGTCCAGGCCCAGATCTTCGAAAGCGATGATCAGTTCCGGAACCATGTTTGGATCGCCCCCTTCATCGGGGAGATACTTGTCAACGAGCTGGTACGTGGCGTACCCCTTGGCGCGGCAGTCGTCCAATAACTTAGCGAATTCGGGGTTGAAACGATGCATGGGTCAAAACCTCCTGCGGTACTTTCACGTCCTTGTGATTGAAGCCTGTGCGGGCAGGCCCGTCGTGAAACAATAGGTGTCCTGATTATTATTCGCCGCTCGTCAACTGTTGACGAGCTTTTGAGCGTCATGATCACAGGAATGAACTCCATGTTCATCCCAAATTTATCTTCTTCCGGATTCTCGCCTCGAACTTGCCGAGTGCGATCAGCAGATAGCCCCGGAATTCGCTCGACTACCTTCGAGTCGCGGAGCCATTCGTTGGTTTCCGGCGAGACACCGAGGGCGGGCAGCCATTCGTGATAAGAGCTGAGATCGCGGCAGAGTTCGCATTGAGAGCATCCTTTCATTCGTTGCGAGTACACCGAGCGTCACATGCTCGGAAGGGTCGAAATGCTAACAAAATGGGCCCGCCGCAGTTACAAAAAGTGACCGATCAATCAAAATTCTTGGAAATTTTTTTCCCTTTGGGCTTGCAGCATCTTTATTAACATCAACGCGAAAGGATGCATTGATCCGAAACTTGAGAATCGTGACCGCGTTCCAAACGACCAGTTGACAACGGTCACTTGACCACCTCAGGTTTGGCCACACCGCACAAAAAAGGGATTTCAAGCCATTTTCCACGACAGCGTGTACGCGACACATAGTTTGCCTGGAGCACTCGAAAACCACCATCGCCAGAACCTGGGTCCGCAAGATTTCACCCGGAACGTCACGTCCGTATCGACTGACTTCCTGACCTAAGCACGCTACGGATTTCCGCAGCCGCCAAATCAGGAATTGTCGTCACAACCGACGCTCGGTCGCTCAGCGGGCATCGCCAGACGGCGTCTCAAACAAGCGCATGCACCACATGATCGCGAAACACACGATTCGTGGCTCCTGAAGAAACGCACCTGCACGCCCGTCCAAACGGCGTTCCTGATTCACTCACCATCACTCCGAAAGGAAAGGACAATGCAAATCAGGAATGTGTTCGCAGACCTGCCAGAGAAACTTCCGGACGAACTGTTCACAACACTGCTGACCGCGACGGGACTGCGCATCGAACGCATCGTCTCCACTGGCCATGCGTCAGCGGCTGATTTTTGGTACGAACAGGAATGGCACGAGTTTGTCCTGGTCGTCAGCGGTGCCGCACGCCTGCGATTTGCCAACGAGTCGCAAGAACACTCGCTATCCCAAGGCGATTTCCTGGTCATTCCCGCCGGCGAACGACACAGCGTCGAATGGACCACTCCCGATGAACCCACCGTCTGGCTCGCCATCCACTACCAAGACGCGACGCCCGGCACAGCGAACTGACCGAATGTGTTGAAACGGTATTGATTGGTCCAATGAACGAGTCATCGAATCGCGATTCATGGAACCCTGCCTCGTTTGCCTCATCACAGGAGTCCATGCGGGACGAAGCCAACCAAGATCTCGCCATTCCCATTTCAGAATGGGCAAACGGAATCCTCACTCCAAGACACGACAAGAAATCGACACGCCACGTAACATGAGCCCGCGCCGAATCCCTCAAGTTCGCGAGGTGCCCAAACGATGTCGATCGATCGTCGCCAGTTCATCGGCCGTAGTGTGGCTCTCGCCGCAACCGCATTGCCATCCCTGGCCCCTTCCTTGCTCACGTCGCAGGTGCACGCAGGGGAAGACCGATTGATCATCGATACTCACACGGAAGTCTGGACTCTCGACCCCAAATTTCCCTTCAATCACCCTGAAGCGGGAGCCAAGCTCAAAGTAGACGTGGCTGCCCCGATTGAGAATTTGGTCGGCCAGATGCATGACTTCGGCATCCGCTATGCAGTCTTGATCAATCCCCGTTACTTCGGTTGGGACAACTCCTACATCGCACATTCACTGAGTCTTTACCCCGATTTGTTCGTCGCGCACGGTCTCCTCCAGCCTGAAGACCCTAAAATCGCCGACAAACTCAGATATTGGATAACAGAACGGGGATTTCAAGGAATGCGTTTCAGTCCGATTTATCACCCGAAGTCGACTTGGCTGAATTCGCGCGATCACGACGAGCTTTGGCGAACCGCCGAGAAACTCGGCGCGGTCTTCAACTACTACATCGCACCGCACCAGATGCCGATGTTGGAAGAGATGGCAGGCCGATTTCCGGGGGTCAAAATCGTCGTAGACCATGCCGGCAAACCAGACCTGAATGCCAAGGACTGCTGGCCTGAATTTCGCAAAATGTTTCGACTCAAAAAGTTTCCACAGGTCTGGATCAGTAACTCCGAGCCGTACGAGATGTCCGAACTCAAAAAATATCCGTACGAAGACACCCTGCCATTCTACAAAGCGATCTACGAGGAATTCGGTGGCCAACAACTGATCTGGGGAACCGGTTATCCCCGCCCCCGCTGGGAACTGCCAATGGACCAGGAACTCGAATTCGTCGATAAGTTTTGCGACTTCTATACGGCCGCGGACCGCGAATTGATGCTCGGCAAAAATGCCTTGCGCATTTGGAAATTTGCCAAAAGCTAAGGCAACTTCAACGGGCTTCAACCGCAATCTGCAATTCCCTCACAATTGCCGCGCCTTGTCGCGCAATACGTGCTTCTGAATCTTCCCCGTCGATGTGCGTGGTAACGGGCCGAAAACCACCGTTTTCGGGACTTTGAACCCGGCCATCTGCTGCCGACAAAAGGCAATAATCTCCTGGCTAGTCGTCGCCTGGGCATCCGGTTTCAGACAGATAAAAGCGCATGGCGTTTCGCCCCACTTCTCATCCGGACGAGCCACCACGGCAACATCCATCACCGCCGGATGTTTATAGAGTGCATCTTCCACTTCGATCGTCGAGACATTCTCGCCACCGGTGATGATGATATCTTTCGAACGGTCCTTCAGTTCGATGTATCCGTCGGGATGCGTCACCGCCAGATCGCCCGTGTGGAACCAGCCCCCTCGAAACGCCTCTTCCGTCGCTTGGCGGTTCTTCAAATAGCCCTTCATCACAATATTGCCGCGCATCATGACTTCACCCAGCGTCTTGCCATCGGCCGGACACGGTTCCATTGTGGTGGGATCGGCGACCATCAACCCCTCCAGCACCGCATAGTTCACCCCTTGCCGCGACTTCAAACGGGCCCGCTCCTCCAGCGGCAACTGATCCCATTCCGGATGCCAGTCACATACCGTCGCTGGTCCATAAACTTCCGTCAGCCCGTACACATGGGTGACGTGAAAACCCATTCCTTCCATCGCCGCAATGACCGAACTGGGCGGTGCCGACGCAGCAGTCATGATCTCAATGGTATGTTCAAAGCGAACTTTTTCCGGTGCATTCACCAACAAATTCAACACGATCGGCGCACCGCACAAATGTGTCACGCGATGTTCGGAAATCGCCCGAAAAATCGCCGCCGAATCAACCTTACGCAGACAGACATGCGTGCCGCAGACGGCGCTTAAAGTCCACGGAAAACACCAGCCGTTGCAATGGAACATAGGCAACGTCCACAGATAAACCGGTGCCGCCGTCATATTCCAGGCCAGCAGGTTTCCCATCGCCAGAAGGTACGCGCCGCGATGATGATAGACCACCGCTTTGGGATTGCCGGTCGTGCCTGAGGTGTAATTGAGTGCAATCGCGTCCCATTCATGTGCCGGCGCGGTCGGCGCAAAGTCGGCATCCCCCGTGGCCAGAAACGCTTCATAGTCGAGTTCACCCAACGACTTGCCCGCACCGGTATATTCGGGGTCATTGATGTCGATCACCAGCAGCTCTCGGCCCTTCTCTTTCAAGAGTGACAGTGCCGCCTCAATCGTCGTTGAATACTCGCGATCGGTGATCAAAATCTTGGCGTCGCCATGCTCCAGCATGAAGGCAATCGCCGCCGCGTCCAGACGGATATTCAGCGCATTCAGCACGGCTCCCGTCATCGGAATGCCATAATGGGCTTCCAGCATCGGCGGCACGTTCGGTGCCATCACCGCCACGGTATCTCCGACCCCGATGCCGCGTTGGATGAGGGCCGAGGCCAGTCGCCGACAGCGCGTTGCGAATTCCGCGTAGGACGCACGCCGCGCACCATGAATCCAGGCACTCCGCTCTGGATACACCGCCGCAGCCCGCGCGAGAAACGACAGCGGCGTCAGCGGCGCATAATTCGCCGCAACAGGGTCCAGATCAATCGAATAGGGATTGGGCAACACAGGCACGGAACCCATCAGTCAAATCCTTCAGGAATCATTCGTCATCGAAGCCGATTCTCAACCAGAATTCCGCAATTATGCCAGCACACCCCCACGAAGTCTTTCCCACCCGAACATTCTGCCTTTCTCTGTGCCTCCGTGTCTCTGTGTCTCCCTTTCCACCGCTGGGCTCACCTGAACGTTTTGGATAGTTCGGGAGCACACGGGTAAGGGGTGAGACACAGAGAAAGGCAAGAAAACCTCTTCGCTCATTACACGAGACAATGGATTTCGTTAGCGTGTTTTAGACGCGTGTTGCCGATGCCCCAAAGCAGGTTTTCCATTTGGAAGGATTGTGGCATGAATCAGTTTGTCCGATTGGCCGGGATTGGATTGCTGGCAGTTTCCCTTAGCAACGGCGCGAGGATTGGTCTCGCGGCGGAAAAGCCGACAGCCCTTCGGCCCAATATTCTGTTTCTCTACGCGGATGATCAACCATTTAAAACCATCAGTTGCTATCCCGGCGCACCAGATTGGGTGAAAACTCCTCATATCGATGCGATTGCGCAGCAAGGGGTGCGATTTGAACGTAGCTATCTCGGACCGTGGTGCATGCCTTCGCGCGCCTCATTGTTGACCGGCTGTCTTCAACATGCCATTCGCTCGATGACCATGGAAGGGGTCTACCCCGGGAGTCGGTATGATCCAGCAAAATGCCCATTCGTCCCTTCTGAATTTCGAAAGCAGGGCTACCAAACGGCTCAGATTGGCAAATGGCACACAGGTACCGACACTGGATTTGGTCGAGACTGGGACTTTCAAATTGTCTGGAACCGTCCGGGTCACCCCGACAATGCCGGCAACTATTACTACGATCAATTGCTGACCTTTAACGGTGAAGATCGCGAGACTCCGGGATACTCAAGCGACAACTACTCGCAGTGGGCGGCGGAATACATTCAGGGAAAACACCGCACTGCAGACAAGCCGTGGTATCTATGGCTGTGCTATGGCGCGATCCATGGACCGACCACTCCCGCCGAACGTCACCGAGGGACACTCGCCGACAAGACGGCTTCACTGCCAATGGACATCCTGGGCCCGTGGCCCGACAAGCCCGCGTATTTGAATAAAACCCGAGCATGGATGCCCGGCCCCGATGGAACCCCTGCTCTGATGAAGCGTAATCGAGGTGCGGTCGAGCCCGGGAAGTCGTTGAACGCGTGGGTCCAACAGGTCAACGAATGCAATCTGGCGGTCGACGAAGGTGTCGGACGCGTGATGACGGCGCTGAAAGAGTCAGGCCAGTTGGAAAACACACTCGTGATTTACACCGCTGATCAGGGATTCGGACTGGGCGAACATGGTTTCAGCCAAAAAGTCGCCCCCTACGATGCCACGCTCTCGTCACCATTAATCATCAGTTGGCCCGGTCATGTTCCAGAGAACAAAGTGTGCAAGCATCCGATCAATTCACCAGATCTGATCGATTTCCTCTGCCGCATGGCCGGCGTGCAGATTTCCTGGAAAACGCACGGACGCGACATTCGTCCGCTGCTCCAAGATCCAGAAACGGGCAATTGGAACTCCCCAATGCTGCTGACAAATACCGCACGCTCTTATGGTGAAGAGACCGACGTCATTCCAACAGACGAACGATTAACCGCAGCGAGTAACGTGCCGTGGTACGTCATGCTGCGCGACGGGCGATTCAAGTATGTTCGTTATCTCGTGCCAGGCGAAACGGAAGAACTCTATGACCTGGATTCCGATCCCGACGAGTTGACGAATTTGGCCCATCACCCCGAGCAACGTCATCGACTGGCAGAACTTCGCACCAAAACAATCAACGAACTCCGCAGAACCGATGCAAAGTTTGTCGATTCGATGCCCAGGACAAAAGCCGAAGCCGCGAGTGAATCGTCGCAGTAGAGTTGAGGCGTCGATGAACTTGACATCGAGCGGAGACAGGACTGAATGGCGGTGTCGTAAGAACGACTGGCAGCAATTGATGAACTTGGGTACGCCATGGACAGTAGGTTGAACGTCATCTCGATCGCACGTCATCTAGTCCTGATTGGAGCCACGCTGACGTCGTCGGCATGGGCACAGACGCTGACCGAACCGATCCACGGTATTGTCGACGGTGAGCATCAACTTGCCTGGTACGATCTGACGCTTCTGAATATCGAAGGCCAAGGTTGGCGCGAAACGAAATTGCCCTTTGATCGCCTGCCCGCAAAGGCCGAGGCAATTGTTCGCCCTGAAGTTTGGCGACTGAGCCGCCAGTCGTCAGGAATCTGCGTGCGGTTTTTCACCGCAGCTACGACAATTCATGCGCGATGGACGTTGACTCTCGACACGCTTTCCGAACCCGCCATGCCCGCAACGGCCGTCAGTGGCCTCGACTTATACGTCAAGCACAACGACCGTTGGCGTTGGTTCGCTGTTGGAAAGCCCGAACGACAGACCAATGAGGTCAAATTGGTTAACAACATCTCCGCGGATGAACGTGAGTATCTCCTTTACCTGCCCTTGTACAATGTGCCATCCACGATCGAATTGGGGCTGCCAATTGGTTCTCGGATGCTGAAAGCAGCGCCGGCCCACGCACGCGTAAAGCCAGTCGTCTTCTACGGAACATCGATCACGCAGGGTGGATGCGCCTCACGCCCCGGGATGGTTTATACCGCGATCCTGGGACGTCGCCTGGATCGCCCGGTGATCAATCTCGGCTTTCGGGCCAACGGAACGCTGGATCTGGAAATGGTGCCGTTGTTCGCGGAACTCGATCCCGCCGTGTACGTCTTGGATTGCCTGCCGAATATGACAGGCCCTGATGTCTCGGCGCGAACCGAACCGTTCATCAAGGCGCTCCGCGCGGCTCGTCCCGAGACGCCCATCGTTTTAGCCGAAGATCGCAGCTACCCGGACGGAATTCTGTATCCAGCGCGTCGCGAACGAAACCAACTGAACCGCGCCGCACTCAAGGCGGCCTTCGACCGGTTGGAACAGGCGGGGATCAAACACCTGTCCTATCTTGAGGGCGAGGATCTGCTGGGTGACGACGGCGACGCGACGGTCGACGCATCGCACCCGACTGACCTGGGACACCATCGCCTGGCCGACAAGTTCGAGAAAGTCCTGCGACCGTTGCTCACAATCGAGACTCCTTCGAAGCCGCAATAACTTGCGGCCTCGAAGGTTCGTCTCGACGTCGGCCCATCTCACGTTTATTTTGCCTGCGCGAGAATGCTCGATCGAACGAACTTATGGCACTCGACACACTTCATGGTAGTGTCCATCCACTTGAGCGTCACAGCATCAATGTTCTCTTTCTCCGCAGCCGCCTCAAGCTTTTTGGCCGACTGCAAGAACTCATTGCTGTACTGCTTGTACATGACATTGTTCTTGACCTGCCATCGCTCGGCCGAACTCATCTCAATCAGGATTTTCGCACCTCTCTTAATGAGTTCCGCATCCTCCGTCACCAACCCTTCCAGAATCTGGTTCGAAGCCCCCAGTTTCTTCCGCATGAAGTCCGACTGATCGCGTTCTTCCTTGGTCTGCGGCTTCTTTGCCGCGGGTTTGGCTGGCGGCGAATCCTTTGAATCGTCCGCACTCGAAATGGAAAAACCCCCAACCATCGCGACCGAAGCCATCAGGACCGCAGGCCACAGGGGACGAACAGCGAAATTCAACATGAAACAATCCTCGTGATTGATGAACGAACGGTGACAGCGATTCAGGCTGCAAGGTGATGTCTCGAAATGGCTGCGGAACGCCTGCTCTCAACTTCGGCACCTTTCGTGCCAATTTCATGACGACTGCAAATGGTCTGTAAAATTCGCCCGAACCGATTCGGCCACGCGTTCGACAGGTCATGAAAGGCAGTACTCGACCACCCCTGACGCCCTTGTTTCAAAGGGGATTGTCACAATCCGTCAGCGAATCCGCACGGGTGCCACATCGCAAGCTGCTGGCCCCGCTCAAGAGAATACCTCCAAGATGTGGCATGGTCAGTCTTTAGCCGCGTGGTAGATTCCCGCCACCTCGCTCATGTTGGCTCTCATTACAGACCTTAACAGACGCACGTCATCCGGCCGCAATAATTCCAACCGATCCAGGAAACCTGCGAGAGAATCAGCAAAATGATTCACGAACAGAAACCGATTGGCCGTCCGCGTAACTGCCCCTGACACTCTGTCATCGGCGCGGCGTCCGCTTGATGACAGAGTGCTAGCCAATCAATTCCGGCATTGGACGATGTTCGCCGACCAGATATTGCGGCCGCCCAGCTCGGTCGATGAGCTGCGTCGTTGCAACATCGACTCCCATCTGGTGATACAACGTGGCAAAGACTTCACGAAAATGCACAGGTCGGGACAGCGGCTCTTCGCCCCAACGCGATGTCGAGCCGATGATCTGACCATTGCGCATCCCACCCCCGGCGACCAAAGCACTGCAGACACCTGGCCAATGGTCGCGTCCGGCAACCGAGTTGATCTTGGGACTACGACCAAACTCGCCCCAAACCACGACCGCGATGTCATCCAGCAATGCACGCTCTTCCAGGTCTTGGATCAGGGCGGCCAATCCTACATCGAACAGAGGTAACGTTCCCCGCGCTTCGTTAAACAGATCTTTATGCCAGTCCCAATTGTAATCGCCACGCAGCATCCGCCCGAACGGATAGCGACAGAACGCTAAAGTCACGCACCGCGCCCCCGCCTCGATCACACGGCGGGCCAGCAGGAACTGATCGAGAAACGTCTTTCCGTCCCGCTCACCCGGATAGTCCCGATTCAATCCGTATCGCCCACGAACCGCCTTGTCCTCACGACTGAGATCCAGGGCTTCCGCCAACCGGGGCGACGTTAAGACGTCGAACGCCTGACGATGGAATTCGTCCAGACCATCGCGCGTTCCATCTGTCTCCACCCGACGGCGGAAGCCATCGAAACTGGTCAGCAGTGATCGACGGTCGGCAATTCGATCGAGCGATGTCCCATTCAGGCGAATGTTGTGACGGTCAACCGCTTCGACTTCAAAACCGGCATGCGTTGTTCCTAAAAAACCGGGTTGCGTCGGCGGCACCCGCAGAATGAATCGCGCATCCGGGTCGATCGGGGTCAAATCCACCGCCGCCGGGACGCCCGAAACGCGCGGCCCCAATTGCTTGGAAAGAATCGAGCCCATGGATGGCCAGCCGCCGGGCGGAAAACCGGGTACAAGCGGCGAAGAATCCATCTCACGATGCGATTCCCAGCCGGTCGTGCACCAGTTCGTATTGTGGTCATCAATGAATCCGACCAGCGAGCGAATCACCGTCAATTTGTCTGCGACCTTGGCCAGATTTGGCATCAACTCGCAGATCTCAAGCCCCGGTTGATTGGTCGCAATCGGCTGAAACTCGCCGCGAATCTCGGCCGGGGCGTCGGGTTTCATGTCGAACATGTCCAAGTGGGGCGGCCCACCTGGCAACAGAACCATGATCACGCCCTTGGCCTTGCGGCGATGACTCGCAGGATGGCCGCCGGCCGATGCCGCTTCTGCTCGAAGAATCTGAGGCAACGCCATTCCGCCGAGAGCCAGCCCACCTATCTGCAGGCAATTTCGACGAGAGATTCCCTCACCGTGGTTCGATTCTGATCCGGAAATGGTCAACATGCATGAGACCCCAGGACGTGCCAGAACGCATCAGACTTCGCCAACGTATCGATCGCCGATACGAATTTCAATGTGTGATCCGGTACTACTGACCTTGGAAATTCCGTGTAAGATTTTTCAATCCCTGTTGTGTCTTCGTCAGAGATTGTCACATCAACGGTCAGGTTAAACTTCGAAAGACCTGAATGAGCCTGATTCCCGATACGAGACCGAGCTTGCTGATGCGTCTTCGCGATGCACGGGATCAGCACGCCTGGGAAACGTTTCTGGAAGTCTATCAGCCCCTCATTTTGCGGTTGATTCGGCAAAAACGAGTTCAAGAAGCCGACGCACGCGAGGTCACTCAAGAGGTCCTGCTGGCGGTCGTGAATTCCATCCATCGCTGGGAGGCGGATCCGGCACGCGGAACGTTTCGAGCATGGCTCTCGACAATCACACGCAATCTGGTCGTAAACTTCCTGATCCGTCAGTCGCGACATCCACGCGGCAGCGGTGACAGTGACGTCAATCAATGGCTCAATCAGAAACCGGCCCCCGACTGCGATGCATCCCGCGTGTTCGACCTGGAACGTCGCCGTCAGATTTTTCGCTGGGCCGCAGAACAGATCCGACCGGAATTCCGCGAATCCACCTGGCAGGCCTTCTGGCTGACCTCAATCGACGGTTACGACGTCAACGCAACGGCACAACAGTTAGGTATTTCCCCGGGCGCACTCTATGTCGCCCGCAGCCGCGTGATGAACCGAATCCGTGAAAAGGTGGAGGAATTCCGCGAATTACCATCAATCAATCGCGAAACAGCAGATCCGTAAACAATCGATCATGAAACGCAACACACATAAACACAAATAAAATAACGAGCGAGCCGGGATGCATTAGCACCCGGATCTTTTATCACTGACAACACAACAATCATAAGATCACTTGCTCGCCAAAAACACACTGCTCAAAGAGAACCGGGTACAAACCTACCCCAGCTCGCTTGAAAGAAGGGGGACTGGCTCCGCAAGGTGCCGGGCCCCCTTCTTTCGACGCGGTGTAAAGTGCCTCTGATCGCCGAGTCACTTATTCTATATCGTTTATTGACAGTTTGATTTTCGCGACGGGATTTTACTGTGTCGAACACAACATCGAACTGCGATCGCAATCAATTGCGACAACTCTTGGACGGCACCCTGCCGGACACCGTCCAAGCCACGCTGACATCGCATCTCGAATCGTGTGTCGTCTGCCGCAGCAGCCTGGAAGATCTCGCCGCCGATCAGCACATGTGGTCCGAAACGCGTGATGCACTCAGCGGGCTAGTTGCCACGGGCGATCTATCCGGTGCTGACGTTGACTCCGCCGATTCACCGTCGCATGTTCAAAGCATCCCGCTTGACTTCCTCTCGCCCTCCGACAACCCCGCGATGCTCGGCAAGCTTGGCGACTTCGAGATCCTTGAGGAAATCGGTTGCGGCGGCATGGGGATCGTCCTGAAAGGTTATGACCACGAACTGAACCGATTTGTCGCGGTCAAGGTCCTGCACCCCTTCTGCGCAACGAGTGCGGCGGCCCGCTTGAGATTCGCCCGCGAAGCCCAGGCCGCGGCGGCCGTGGTCCATCAGCATGTCGTTGCCATCCATGCGGTAGACCCAAATCACTATCCGCCGTATCTGGTCATGCCTTTCATCCCGGGCGAATCACTGCAACAGCGGCTCTCGCGGCAAGGCCCGTTTTCGGTGATTGATACGCTCCGCATCGGGCAACAGGTCGCAGAAGGTTTGGCCGCCGCCCATGCGCAGGGTCTGGTGCATCGCGACATCAAGCCGGGGAATATTCTGCTGGAACGCAATGTCGAACGAGTGTTGTTGACCGACTTCGGCCTGGCCCGCGCCGCGGATGATGCGAGCCTAACCCGCAGTGGCGTGATCGCGGGCACACCACAGTACATGTCACCAGAACAGGCTCGTGGCGACCAGATCGACCATCGCACGGACTTATTCAGCCTGGGATCGGTGCTTTACACCCTGCTCGCCGGCCATTCCCCTTTCCGAGCCGAATCGGCGATGGCGGTTCTTCGCCGTGTCTGCGACGACACGCCCCGTCCTCTACAGGCGGTCAATCCGCTCGTCCCAAGTTGGTTAGAGGCCCTGATCGGCAAGCTGCAAGCGAAACACCCCACACAGCGTTACGAGACCGCCGCCGAAGTGGCCGAACTTCTGAAAGCGGGCCTAGCACACCTGCAGCAACCAACACTTGTCCCGCTCCCGAACGAACTCAGATCGCTCGCCCCTTCCATCCCCAAGCCGAGACCGCACATTCAGTGGTGGCTGATCGGAATCACTCTCATTTTAGTACTGACATTCTTCGGCCTCTTCAAGCCGCCAGCACCCCAACAAATCGAATCACAACTCCCCTGGAACGATCCATCACAACCCGAACTGAAACAACTCCAACAACAATTAAACAACTGGAACAACGACACCGACTTCTAGAGAGCATTTCATAACGCGTATTGGCAAGGAAACTGCGT
>NZ_JH636435.1:3347442-3425960 GCF_000255655.1 Schlesneria paludicola DSM 18645
TCTTCTTCTGTGTCTCCGTGCCTCTGTGTCTCCCCTCCCACCCATGTGCATCCGAAGTACGCAAAACGTTTCAGTGGGCTCAGCGGGGGTTTGAGAAACACGGAGACACAGAGTTGAGAAAAGAACAAGAATTCCTTGGAATGTGTGGATTAGTATTACGTGCGCCACCAACCGGGGAAGCTCGAATGCAATCCTATGAATTGACGGGACTGATTATTTCCGCAGCGATCGAAGTGCATCGCGTTCTTGGTCCTGGATGCCTCGAACATGCGTATCAGAAATGCCTGGAGCATGAGCTAATGCTGCGCGAGATTCCCTTTACGGCTCAAAGAAAGCTGCCGCTGGTTTATAAAGGAATTAGAGTCCAAGCTGGTTACCGAATCGATGTCCTTGTGCAACAACAAGTCATTGTTGAGATCAAAGCCGTCGATCAACTCGCTCCTGTTCATACGGCACAGTTACTGACCTATTTACGATTGACAGAATGCCCATTGGGCCTGCTCATGAATTTCAATGTCCCAGTCCTCAAAGATGGCATCCGCCGTGTCGTCAACGACAACAAAAACTAACTGCCCGAATCTTTCTCTGTGCCTCCGTGTCTCTGTGTCTCCCATACCCCCGCTGGGCCCACTTGTACGTTTTGCGTACTTCGGGCGCACAAAGGTAGGGAGCGAGACACAGAGACACGGAGGCACAGAGAAGACCTGAAAGGGAAATGATGGCGTTTTTATTGCGATCGCTCGTACCGTTGCCGGTTTGGGTTTGTCTGTTGTGCCTGTGTTGCGGCAACGCGACCTGGTCGTTCGCGCAAGAGACATCGCGTCCGGTGGATGCGTCGCCGTTTGTCGATGACGCGCAAGACGCGGCGCTTGATCGCGATGCGAAACAACTGGCCATGCGGTTGCGGTCGGCGGGCCCCGATCAGCGTGCGGCATTGAAACAAGAGCTGAAGTCGCTGAACGAAAAACATTTCGACTATCGCCAACAGCGACGCAAACGCGAGTTGGACGAACTGACCGCAGGGGTCGAACGCTTGCGGAGCGCGTACCAGAAAAGACAGGACCAACGCGCCGACGTCTTGGCTCGCCGATTCTCCGATTTAACCGACCCAAATGCGAGTCTTGGCTGGGACGATGTCGCCGAGTCAACGAACAATCCGAAAACGGAAGCGAATGCCAAAGTCTCCAGCGTAAGCCCCGATTCCACATCAACATTCAACGGCGTCACCTTGACCCAGTGGCTCAAGACATTGGAGCACGAACGAAATCGCCAAAAAGTAGCCGATGCCGTCATCGCGCTGAACCATCTCGTGGACCAAGCCGACCCGGATGAGCTTCTTTCGGCCCTCTTCAAGTTTATGACCACCCAGGTCGACGTCCCGTACGATCAGTACTCCGATACGATCTATCGCGGGGCCATTTGTTTGCTCATTCAATTGCCGATCGAACATGTGACCGAAGCAATTCAATCCCGATGGAAGGATGACTACTCGCGTCCTGAACCACGCAAGCTCATCTCACGGACTCTGGCAGACATCGCAACGAAAACGGACGAAGATGACAGCGGCGAATTTCTCGCTCGATTCCCTCTAGCCCGACGCCAAGTGCCGATCACGATTCAGAATCTTTCGACGAGGACGATGTTTCAACTGCAATCGAATAAGAAGATGTTACCTCTTCAAGCTGCAGTGAAGGCCTTGGCACCGAGTCTAATTCAGCTTCTCGTCAAAGCCGCCGAAAGAAATCCAGAATTACGTACCGCGGCCGTTGCCGATGGAAATCTCGTTCTTCGGATCAGCCGTCAATCACTGACCAGCTATCCAGAGTTTGTTCCGATCGTCGAAGCCGATCTCGACGATCCCAAATCAAATCATATTGCCGCGGCGCGACTTCTTGCAGAAGTTGGTTTAAAGACGCCGAAGGTAATTGAATTCGTCAATCTTCAGTTCGCATCGGTCGGCAAAAATTCAATGTCACTCGAGGACACTCTTCGGTATCTGGAACTTCTGGCCCCGCATGCGCCAGAAACTGTTGACGTGCTGATTGAAAGATTCCGAAAAGAGTGTGAGAAACTCGTAGGGATGATGAAGTCCCGAGATTCGAACGACATCAGTGGCATAGTTCAAAATCAGACGGATTGCTGTGGTCAATACATCTTGGCACTCGCGCGAATGGGAAAGCCCGCAGAACGAGTTATTCCTGAACTTCAAAAGATCGTGGAATCGACTCAAACAGAAGCCGGTGGCCCCATCAAGATCGATTCATCATGGCCATGGCCATACCACAGATTCTGGTTCGATCTTACTGGTGACACCAAATCTCCTTTCACACTTCAAGAACTGAGTGACGCCGCCATCAAAGTCATTCAAAATTCCACGGCAAAAGCGCCTCCCACCAAGGATGTACGAGCCGCGATTCATGCCCCCATCACAGACATTTCCGCGACGCCAGCAACGACCAAAAATCGCAGCGAATTGGTGAAACGGCGAGAACAAGCCGAAGCCCAGTTGAAGCATCTTGAATCGCAGGGCAACACGGGAGAGACGTTCGAAGAGATGTACAAGCACGCCAAGGAACGCGTGCTCCTCCTGAAAGAGCTTGAGGCCCTCTCCGCGACCAATAACACTTCGAATGCAAAGCCCGCCGACTCAAACGAGGAACCGACCTACAAAGGAGTGGTCTTGTCGGAATGGATGCGGACGCTGAAACATGAACGAGATCGCGCCAAGATTGCGGATGCCGTCATGGCGGCAAATTATCTTGTGGATCAGGCCGATCCCGACCAGATGATTCAGATCATCTTGAGCGTTCTGAAATCCGAGACGAAACGCGCCAATCAAGATTCCTTCACGCCGATGATTCGAGATGGTGCTCTGCTCGCGCTGATTCGTCTCCCGGCGCGACTCGTCGTGGACCAGTTGGTGGTCAACTTCAACGATTCATCCGTCCCTGCTGACCTGTCGCAATCCCTCGCGCTGAGCAACTTTCGAAATGCTTTTGGGCAACTGCTCAGACATCTCGCCGTCAAAAAACGAACTCCAATCGGATATCCATCACATCGGATCTACATCAACGATCCGGTTGCGAAGATTAATTTGACCTTCCCGGAATCGAAAGACTCAGAGAACGCACTTCGAGCGGAGATCCGTCGTCGCTCCCGTCATCTGATTCGAATCCTGAGTGATGTCGCTAGGATCGAGCCAAAGCTGAGAAGTTGGGCCATCACGACTGCTGACCCTATTCTGCGGATCAGTCAACAACCGATCACGACATACCCGGAACTCATTCCGATCGCGGAAGCGGTGGTGGAAGATCCGAAAATGTTTGGCCAATTGACGGCGGCGGAACTCTTGGCAGAAAGTGGCGTTCAGATCCCGAAAGTCATGACTTGCCTTCGCCAAGCCATCGAGCGTCAGCCGGACCAGCCTCACATGGGCAATTTGCTACCCGACAGCGTGATTAACGCGTTGATCCTCGCTGCAAACCATTCTCCAGATGCCGTGGAACTGCTGGTCGATCAACTTCGTTCAAATCCTCCGGAAGCACCACAGCAACGCAACATCCAATGCCTTTTCGCACTCGCAGCGATTCGAGCTCCCGCTCGACCGGCGATTCCTTTCCTGAAGGAAATGCGAAACTCCAAAGCTGCCGGGAATTTGAGCCCCTATCATCCTTACTTCGATCGAACAGAATTGCCGTTGCTGGCGACGGCCACCGCGATGGGAGGCAGCCCGCCCGAGCAGGCCGCCAGGACCGTTCGCGAAGTCGTGGATGCTGCGATCAAAGAGATCGAAACGGACAAGCCGAAACCAGCGGTTGAACCATTGCCTGAAGTAGATGCGAGCTCATCCAGCAGCACTGCAACGCCCAACGTCACCGGTGCAAAACTCGGGACCTTCGAATCGAAACTGGAACCCACATTCGACGGCACACCTTATTCGGCCTGGCTCAAGATGCTGGAAACAGAGCGGAAGCCCGAAAAACTCGGCCAAGCCATTGAAGCCACGACCCGACTGACACCCGCAATCGATCAGGAGCGAATTGCCAAGGCGATTTTCACAGCAGCCAGTTACGTCGAACGAGAAACCGACCGTAGCAAGGTGTGGGAACCAGGCTTCAGCGGCTTACGGCGCCTGCCTGCTCCAATCGTCATGGCAGCATTCGTTGAGGCACTGGGCGATACTCGTGACCAATCGTCGAGTCGGCAGTTTCAAGGGATTTTTGCGGCATATCGCACGTCCAAAGAAATGGATACCGAGATCCAAAAGAATGCGACTACGGTGATCCAACTCCTTTTGGAACGCGGTTCCAATCCTGAATCCGCCAGCGACGATCTCGCGCTGGCGGCACTCCAATTCATCAAACAATTCCATCTCGATCTCTCGCAGTTTCCCTTAGCGAAAGACATTGGACTCCATTGTGTCGAAAAGGGCGCCCGAGCGTACCAGCCATCGGAAAGCCGGAATTTCGGAGAGGAACTTCCGGGTTGGTGGCGCGTCACCGATACGCTGATCGAATTGGCACCGGAAACGACCGGATTGCCTGAAGCCTTGATCAAATATGCCCAGAGTGCTCCCGAAGTGATGGAACGCATCGGTCGATTAGGTGAGCATGCCCGCTCGCTGACTCCGCAACTCGTCGAACTCTTCGTGAAAGCCTGCGTTCCACCTGAAAGCCCAGGTCGCACCAGTTGGAAATTTCCTTCGGCAGAATGCCTTCAAATCGTCAAAGTACTGGGGCAGATCGGTGCTGATGGAGACGGTTATCGGCTGTTAAAAGAGTGCCACATGCTTCAGACGCCAAGCATGATGAAGACCGGACTCTTTTCTGAGAGCGAGAAGCTATTTTTCCAAACAGTGGATGAGGCGTTGTCCAAGTTGACACCACCTTCGAACAGTGGCGATCAAATCCCGATTCTCAGTGACGAAATCAGGCTTTCTGGTGTGTGGTTATGGACGAGAGATCCAAGTGTCACAATCAAATTGACATTTCCAAGCTCCAGCGCAACACGAGAGCTCATGATGGTTCGACGCATGAAAGACGGAACGATTGAATTAGTTCCAGACGGGCTCAAGGAGATCGGATTCTCCGATGTAAAGGTCCCTGCATCCATCCGCATTCTTTCCGAAAATCCAAAATCACTAGTCCCGGTGGAAAGAAGGAATGACCAGAAGAAGTGTCACTATGAACTGACGGAGAAGTCTTTGCGGCTCCTGGTTGTTTCGAACGAGGTCGACACGCCTCTACCCGACAAGTTCCCTTCACCCGACAAGCCTCTGCCGAAAGGTGTCTCGATTTGGGAATTCCAACGGGATCCACCAGTGCCGACGGCGACCGCACCTGACCGCTGATTGCTCGTTCGGCGAGGTATCAACAGTTTATCGCACCTCAGACACCTTTCTTCGTTCCTCGTTGCCAAGCTCCCGCTTGGCAACGCTTCCTAGACACCAGAAATGTCGATGTCGGTCCCGAGGCCACAACAGGGCCTTCCCCATCGAATTCAATCAACACACACGGACAATTCGCCATTTCAGATCAGAAGGAGGCCCCGCCGCCAACTGGATTGCATCAACGACTCTTGATACAAAAACGGGAATCTCTCGACCTGTTTTCGCACCACAGCATCGACGTCCAAGGCACCATTCGGTACCGATCTGAGAGATTCGATTTGCATCACGAACTGTCGTCAGTAAACAGCCCACTCTGGAGATGAACATGTCGCAGGCAACTCGTCGTGAATTTCTGGCCAGTGCCACTGTGGCTGGGGCCGCCATGGCATTGGGGTCTCGATCCGCCAAGGCGGGGCCGAATGAACGAGTCAACCTGTGCGTGATTGGCGTTCGCGGACGGGGCAGTTCTGTGGGAAAAGGGTTTGCCGGACTTCCCGAAGCACAGGTGACTCACGTCTGTGACGTGAATGAACTGCTGCTCGACGGTTACGCCAAGCAGATTGCCGAAGTTCAAAAGACCACTCCCAAGACAGTGCAGGACCTGCGGCGAGTTCTGGATGACAAAAGCGTCGACGCGATCGTCGTCACGACGCCAGACCACTGGCACGCTCTGGCCACGATCTGGGGATGCCAGGCCGGAAAACATGTGTATGTCGAGAAACCGATTTCGAACAATATTTTCGAAGGTCGGCAAATGGTGGCCGCGGCGCGCAAGCACAATCGCGTGGTCCAGGTCGGCACGCAAAGCCGCAGTGCCCCACACTATGGTGAAATGATCAAGATCCTGCGATCGGGTCGTTTGGGACATGTCCATATGGCGAAGGCCTGGAACAGCCAGTTGCGACGGCGCGTTCCTGCCGTTCCCGACAGCGCAGTTCCCGCGGGGCTCGACTGGAACATCTGGCAAGGTCCCGCCCCGGAACACGCCTTCAACGCCAACCGCTTCAGCTACGGGTGGCGATGGCTGTGGGACTATGGCACGGGCGACATGGGCAATGATGGCGTCCACGATCTGGATATCGCCCGCTGGGGTCTGGATGTCGATTTTCCCACCGAGATTCAATGCACCGGTGACAAACTGGCCTTCGCCGGTGATTCACAAGAGACACCCGATACCCAGTTCGTCACGTTCCGTTTCCCTCAGAAGGAAGCAGTGCTCGTCTATGAACAACGGCTGTGGTCACCCTACTTCCAGGAGGGATACGAAAACGGCGTCGCATTCTACGGCACCGAAGGCTACCTGCTGGCAGGACGCGCCGGTTGGAAACTGGTCGAGAAGCGAAACAAAGTCGTCGAGGAAAAATCCGCCCAGTTCTCTGACATTCCGCACTTCAAAAATTTCTTGAACGGCATTCGGTCGGGCGAGGCGCTGAACTGCGACATCGAAGAAGGATATCGGTCCACTCTGCTCGCCCATCTGGGCAATCTGGCCTACCGAGTTGGCAGACCACTGAAGTTCGACGCCAAGACACAATCGATCGTCGGCGACGATGAGGCGAATGCACTCACTAAGCGTCTGGGACGGAAAGAATTTTTGATCCCGGAAGTAATTTGACGAGCGATCAAGACTTTTCGTCATTCCTCGCTTTTTTCGTTGCCAAGCTCCCGCTTGGCAACGCTTCCTACGTATCGGAAGTGTTCACGAGGGTCGCTGGTCCAATTCCTGCTCGAAGGAAAACAAAATCGCAGGAGGCGTTACCAAGCAGGAGCTTGGTAACGAGGAAGACAAGCAAGACGAGGAAAACGAAGAACTCGTAACGAGAAACAACTCATGAAGCCTGCGCCTGGCATTCACACTCGAACTACTTCGAGGAATGCAGTTGCTTGACGACGCCGTCCAAGAAGCTTGCGAGCTTCTCACCGGCGGTCATCGCGTGTTCACGAAGTCGCCACATGTCTTTGTAACTATCAAAGCGATTCCAGAGAGCGCCAACGACAGCGCCAATCCGAACGGCGCCTGTTTCACCGACCAGGCTTTGCACTTCGACCGGAAGATCCGCCGACAAGTCATCACTGACGGCCCGGACGGCGATGAACCGCGTCTTGCGATCACGGCAAACGGTCGCGACGGCGTGTGTTTCCATATCAACGGCGATCGCGCCGGTTTGTTCGGCGAGCGCCTTCTTCTCGGCGATCGAACGCACCATGTGATCGACCGTCAAAGTTCGGCCCACATACAGACCTCGTTTTTCGTCCGAGGTCATTCCGATATCGACGATCCGTTCGTCACCGGTCGGGGTTGTAATCTGATTGGCAACGACGATCTGACCGATCTGCATGCCCGAAACGAGAGCACCGCAAAATCCGGTCGAGACAATCCAGCGTGGCGCATGGGCGTCCAGTAGTGCTTCTGTCGCACGCGCGGCTCGCTCGGCCCCCATTCCTGATTCCACGATTGCTACACGGATCTGACCATAAAAACCGCCGCGAAACGTGAACTTTCCGCCCGTGTACGTTTTGACTTTGGCGCAGCGACTGATGAAATCGCTGAGCTCCATCGGCAATGCGCAAACCAGACCAATGTCGGCCTTCACGGCATTGGACTCGGCAGCAGAAGGGGACGCTTGTTCAGTCAAGACACAACCTTATGGAGTTGCAAGTTCGTTCAATCAGTCACGTCACGTCGCCGCCGACAATGTTTCGCTCATTACACCAGTCGCCGATATCGACCCTTTAAGCACGGGCGAATCCAACTTCGGCAAGAACTGCCGGAAGTCGAGTTTTTGCTCCTGTCAGCATATGACCGGATGTCGAAACCACTAGTGAAGGGACTTCCGTCGTATTGCTCGAGCGGCATTCGCGTCACACCGAAAGACGGGTCCCAATTTCAATTCTGTGGAACGCAGACCTCTAACGAAAGGAAGTCTATGCGAAAACTGTTGATTCTGGCGAGTTTGGCAGCGATTGCCATAACCGGAATCGAAGTTCAAGCCTCACAACGACGACCTCGTCCCCAAGTTTCTGTCCCACAAGGACAGGGACCAGTGAATCGTCTCATCGAACTTGAACGTCGGAAGAACGCTGCCTTGCGCCAGATGTTTTTCGGTCGTTAAGACCACTCCGCGGGCCAAATAGAAAATCCGTCGCTCGACCTAAATGCGAACAAGCGAAAGCCCTGACGTTTCGCGATTCATTCACAGACCTTGCCTGGAATGAAGCGATCCAACAAGTTGGACCTGCGCAATTCGCACCATCGACGGATGACCAGCCCAAAGAATGACCGCATGCAATCGTACGTATCGATTTCGGTGCTGATCCGGAAAGCGCCGAAATTTCTTGCGAACCGTTGTGCGCGCGATTTCCAACAATCTGAAACGCAGCGATGCCGCGCGTTTTGACGGCGCGGCATCGCTGTTTGCACTTCACTTTAGTCTTCCGCAAGGAAGTGACACTCACGCCGAGTGCGGCAGCGACCAATTCCACAGCGCCCGGGGAAACGCGGTCAGACTTGGTTTGTGCTTGCTCTGAACGAATTCACATCGCCTTGGTCGGAAGACCAGGTGATGGGACGTCACACGTTTTGCGGCTTGGTCCTACGGGTGTCCGAAGATGGGCACCCGGGGCCCAAGTCACGCGCGGAAGTGAGCAACGGTCTATCTCAGGTCGGCAGCAACGCGGCCAGATCCGCGTGAGGGCGAGCGATCACGTCGGCGAGGATCAGTTTTCCGCCCAGACGTTCAACCGTCTGACGGCCCACTTCGATTGCCGTTTGGACAGCGGCCACATCGCCACGGATCATGATCGTGACGTACGCGGCACCGATCTTTTCTTTGCCGGCCAGCGTGACGTTGGAAGCTTTGAGCATATCGTCGGTGGCATGCAGTGCCGCAACCAGACCCTGAGTTTCCAACAGTCCAAGAGCATTTGTAGTCGTCATCGCGTTCTCTCTGGGTTTCCGAATGTCATAGCTGCCGAGTAATGGACTGAGCGCCGGTTTGGCGTCGGCCAGTTTGTAAGTCAGTTCCAGGGGCGCCGGCATCACCGAACAGAATGCCGAGCTTCCCATTCGCTTTGCGAGTTCAATCGCAGTCTCCACCGCCGACTGGACGTCGGCGACCGGTCCGACCAGTTTAATGCACTGGGCCGCACCGTCGGTGCTTTCGATACCGAGGATTCTGACGTTTGCCGCCTTAGAACATGCATCTGCCACGATAAACGACGGGGCGAGATTGTTCACTTCGAGTAAGGCGAGACTCAGTGTTCCGCTCATCAAAAGACCTTGTGCAGGGGCCGTGTCACGAAAATCGAATCCACATTGTGGCAAACCAGAGAAAAAACGGCAACTTTGCCGGCGACTAACCTTCGGCCAGACGCAATTGAACTCTCTGTCACACCAATCGTCAGATCCGTGCTAATCCCATCGGCCGATCACGGGCAGCCACTGCACTCTTGTTTGACTCGGTCATTTCCCAAGCTAGTGTTCAGGTGGTTGCGCTGACAAAACCCAACACTTTTGTCTGACCGCTTCGCTCGCCCACCTCAATTTCGTGGCATAGCCACCAGGTCCAGACAGGTTGACGAGTATTGCCCGCAGGCTGGTTGGCCTGCTCGCAACGAGTTCCTTGACGTGCCAAGCCAGATTTTATGCTTCACTCGCCAGCCCTAACGTAGACGGAAGATCCAGATGACCGCGGTCGCCGTTGCCCCACGCCTACAGCCATTCCCACCCGTTTCGCCCACTGCACCGTCGCCGGCCCCGGCATCGCTCAGTCTGCGAGAAGCCGTCAGCCAGATCTCCGATTCATCGCGCAACCTGCTGGGACTTATGGCATTAGCAAATGCTGCTCAGCGAGATCTGAAATCAGGGTCACCAGAAACAACACTCGACGGCGTGATCAGCAAAGCCGTGCTTCGCAGCCTGTTAGGTGCGTTGCACTATCGAGACGTCGGGACCCTTCGTCACAGTCGCCGCGTGGCATTGCTGGCGGCCGGACTGGCCCACCATCTTGGATGGGAAGGTCGCCACCTGCGAGTGCTGGAAGTGGCGGCGCTGCTGCACGACGTCGGTAAAATCGGTGTTCCGGACAATGTGCTCTATAAGCCAGGAAAGCTGAGTGCCGAAGAAGTCGAATTGATGGATCTGCATCACGGAATCGGCCTGAACGTGCTGCAGGCCTGCCGCGTCGACGCCGAAGTCTTGCGGATTGTCGATCAGGCCCATCGCGCTTACAGCGTCAAGGACACCGACGAACGCGTCATCCGCGACGTTCATATCGGTGCCCGAATCCTTGCTGTGGCGGATGCTTACGAATCGCTGTGCACCGAACAGGTCTATCGTGTCGCAAAGCCGCACGACGAGATCATGAATCTGCTCATGGCCGAATCAGGAAAACAATTTGACGGCAATGTCGTCAATTCGCTCGCCCGCTGGGTGCAGCAAGACGGATTACCCTTCGCAGCCCAAACAGCCGAACTGAACGGCGCCGGCAGCCAACGAGCTCCTTTTAGTCTGGAAGAAGCGGCAGAGTCGATGGCGCTCTGTCAGATCTTTTCCTATCTCTACATGCTGGAAAGCCTTTACGACGGGTTCTATGTCGTCGACTCTGAACGCAAGTTCATTGTCTGGAACCGCGGACTCGAGCGACTGGTCAATCGCCCCGCGTCGGCCATGCTCGGAAAAGAGTGGAATCCTGCACTGTTCAACGTCCCGAACACCGATCGAAGCCAGAACGCAAGCGGCCAAATCATCTCGTCGCATGATCAGGCGCTCGATGCGAAGAAATCGGCTGTGTTCCAACTTGCCTATCAGAAATCGGACCTTTCGACGGTTCAGTTGGAACTGCAAACGGTGCCACTGATCGACGCCCAGGGGCATACCCACGGGGTCGCCGAAATCGTCCGTAATCTGTCACGCAAATCACACGCGCCCGAGTTCACTCAGTTGAAACTTCAGGCCTCGCGCGATGCCCTGACGTCGGTGGCCAATCGCGGCGAACTCGAAAAGCAATTGCGGCTGCTCTCTGACCAATACAACGAAAATCCGCTGGAACCGTACTGCGTGATCTTCGCCGATGCCGACCATTTCAAACGGGTCAACGACACTTTCGGTCATCAAGTCGGCGATCAGGTTCTGATTGATCTGGCACGCCATTTCAGCGAAGAAACGTATTCCGGCGAAGTCGTCGGACGCTATGGCGGCGAAGAGTTTGTGATTCTGTGCCCGGCCACCGAACTGGAACAGGCCGTTCGCCGGGCAGACCGCCTGCGTTCGTCCCTGAAACTCGCGAAAGTGGGTGGAGTCGAAAAACTGAAAATCACCTGCTCGTTCGGCGTTTCTCAGGTCGAACCGGGAGATTCCACCGAGACATTGTTGCGACGTGCCGATCGTGCGCTTTATGCCGCGAAAGAGAGTGGCCGCGATCGAACCTGCTGGTTTACCGCCGAGATGCTACAGTCCAACGAGAATGTCCATGCACAAGATGCAGAGATTCGCCCCTTCGAGTTTTCCGGCAGCTTTTCCGCCCTTGTCCCGCCTGACATGGTCGTCCAGAAATTGGGGGGGTTCGTCAAGGACCATCATGCACAACTGCTCGACGTCAGTCGCGAGCGGGTCGTGCTGAAGATGCCTGGCGTCGGCGGACTTCGAGGCCTGTTTGAATCGGCCTTCGCGCGACAGGGAATCGAAATCGAATTGCTGATGGATGGCGCCGAACGAGCAGACCGATCGAAGAAACTTCGCGTCAACATTCGGATGCGGCCTGACGGAAAGTTCCGCGATGCCCTGGCATTCAACCAGCGCACACAAGCAACGATGCGAGAACTAAAACACTATTTCGCCGCGGAATAGGTCGGACGGCGATATCGCGTCATTTGCTCGAACGCCGGCGACGTGAGCCACTTCATTGGACGAAGAACGCGAAGTGCACATGCGCGCAGTGCATCGCCAATATCTCCACCAACGGGCCAAGACGCCGCGGCACGCAGCATCTTCGATGATGGTCTGGCACCGAAAAAATGACTCATTCTGCGGGTGAATTCACCGATTTCAGATTCCCGCGTGAGTGCGACTGTCACAACCGGCACAACCGGTCCGCCGGCAATGTTTCCTTTCTTTAACAACGTTTCGCAATCTTTACTCTCAACGCAATCGTCAAAGTTGCGGTCATAATCTCCTTGTCGATGGAACGACTCTCAACAATGGAATGTCCTCCCCAAGGTCTACAGGCAAGGTTGATGACGATGGCAAAATTACTTTCAAACGCGGACGCGATCTCAGCGGCAGAGCGCCGGATGCAAAATCGGCGAATTGGCGGAGACCGCCGTCGCCCTGAAGTCGACGCTGAATTCAAAGGTGGGGAAAAACGAACGAGCGAGCGACGCAAAGTCGAACGCCGCCGACTGATTGATCCCACCACCTGCGAACGTGACTATTCGCTGGACGAAGTCGAATTCATGAAAGCCATGGACGAGTACAAGCGTAAGAGCGGTCGGATGTTCCCGACCTGGAGCGAAGTTCTCGAAGTCGTTCGTGACCTGGGATATGCGAAACAACCCCAAGAAGTCGCTGTTTGATTTCCGCCGCCAGGCGACGTTGATGACATCTATCGGACAATCGATTCAGCCACTCTGAAACCCGGTGTCGGGCCAGACATCGGGGATTGTCGACGATCAGAAGCAACCAATCCGTCGCCTGCTTGCTTCACAATACCGTTTGAGCTGCCGCGAACGGTCGGAACCGCAAAGAACCAAATCGACCCGCATTTCGGTCAGAATGGAATCGAACGGACCAGAATCGGTTACGTGATGTCTTTGTAGGCGTCCCAGCCCAGGTATCCGACCACGGCACCGCTCAGAATGAAGAGTATGTCCATGGTTGTTGCGCCCGCAAAGGGAACTTGCAGGGCAATATCGAGTACGGCGAGCACGGTGACAAACCCTGCGATGCCAAACGAAGCAAACACCATGTTCTTCGACAAACTGCTCGCCATCCGCAAAGTTCCTCGTATTAACACGACTTGTCGTTGCTTCAGTCAATCATCGGATCTCACCTCCCCTGAAGTATAGCCCACATTCCGAATGCGACGCCAGCAGCAATTCACTCGTGCCCCGACTCTTGACGCTTCCAACCTGAAATGACGCGTTGAGGAACTCGTTGCGAACAGCCGCCCTGCGCGCAGGATTATTCCGCTGACGCTCGCGAGCATCAGGGACAAACCGGTCATCCTTCCCGCCGGCGTCTGCGAGCGATACTCGTAAACCGGCCCGGTCAGCGTGACTGTTCCACGTAACCGCTCACAAACCGGGGGCTGGCTGAGTTTCCCGCGGCAAAGGGAAGAATTGCCCTCGCCGATGTACTTAGATTGGAATCCACGTGGATTCCAATCTAACCGGAAAAATGTGCCTGTCCCCCTCTCTTTGGGCTGCGAACGGTGACCTGTGCGACTAACAACTATCGGGATTCAGCGGACCATTTGGTGGCAAGAGAGGTTGCAACGGGCACCCTTCGCAGATGGGTTCGCGGCGACAATGTTCTGTCGCAACGCGTCCCAACAGTAAGACGAACTCTCGGAGATCAACATCCGTCTCCTTAAGGCCACCTGCAAAGACGTGCTGGGCCTCGTCATCTTCCAGGGGAAGATCCAGCCAGCCATGACGGACCGCCACACGAACGATTCCCCGATCCAGCGGAAACAGGTCAAGTCCCCCGGCGAACAACAGCAACTCATCGACCGTGGCCAGGCCCAGCCCCCGAATTTTGAGCAGCGATTCGCGATACCTGTCCGCCCCTCCAACCCATTCTGGCGAACAGTCATCTCCAAATGTTTCTAACCACCAGGTTGCAACGGACCTCAACAAACTCGCCTTCTGCGGTCCGCGAGGAACGCCCGCAAGTTGTTCGACCAGTTGCCCGGCCGACGTTTGAGAAACGACGCGCGGGCTGGACAGCGCATCAGAATCGAGTGCATTGCGAACGGCGGGACCAACGTCTTGCGCAGGCCCAATCAACAGCAGTTGCAGAAACAACGACCAGCCACTGGCAGCCCTTGGAAGCTCGGGGGTACCATACGCAGCGCGAAGTGCCTCGGCCGCGTTTTCAAGCCGCGAGCGTGTGCTCATCGTTCCAGTATCCTAAAAACGTGCGGACAGGTCAGCATCCAACACCAGTCGACCGGTCCGGCCGTTCATCCGCACCAGGCCCGTTGATCATAACAATTCGCCCCTCAATTGTTCCCGCTCTCCAAGACAGGAATCCAACTTCGGCAGTATTCCCGTCAACACTTAGTATCGATCGTCCTCTGGCTGTGGTTCCGAGGGATTCAAACAGCAACCGTTCACAGCACGGGGACTGGCTCATTTTCCTGCGGTAAAGGGAAGGCTTACCTTCGTCCATGCACTGTGGATTCCAATTGAACCGGGAAAATGTGCGTGTCCCCGGGCTGTGAACGGCTACATTCAAACACCAAGTTGAGAATTGAGACCTGTCCGCGATGCCGTCAATGAACCCTCAACTTGAGCAGCCGGTTGATCGATCGTCTCTACCAGCCCAGCGTGCACCGCACGCGTTACGCCGACATCTCGGACTCGTGATAGGACTGGCGCTCCTGACACTGGTTGCGTACGGGGGCGTGCTCGGCAATGGTTTCGTCCAATTCGATGATCCACGCTATGTCACAGAAAATCCCAATGTCCTGAACGGATTGACCTGGAAGGGATGGAACTATGCCTGGACCACATTCGACACAGGCAACTGGCTGCCGCTGACGTGGCTGTCACTGCAGCTTGACGCGACACTCTACGCGTCCAATCCCGCAGGTTTCCACGCCACCAACTTGGTCATCCACCTGGTCAACGGCTGCCTGCTCTACATTGTGCTTTCCAGGACAACCGGACGCATGACCCGGAGTGCGATCGTCGCCGCATTTTTCCTGACCCACCCACTGCATGTGGAATCCGTGGCGTGGGTTTCAGAGCGTAAGGATGTTCTCTCCACCTTCTGGCTGATGCTCATCCTGCTGGCCTATACACAGTATGCAAAACGGCCAGGCATCTTCTGGTATCTCACAGCCTGCGTCACCTACTGCGCGGGATTGCTTTCGAAATCGATGCTCGTCACGACACCGATTCTGTTGCTGCTATTTGACATCTGGCCATTGGACCGATTTCGAGTTCCCCTCGATTCAGCGGATCAACCGCGCTCACGTTGGGCCATCGGACTGCCCCGCGTCGTCGAAAAGCTTCCATTGTTGGCGTTATCGCTAATCGACGGGCTTGTCACCATTCGCGCTCAAGGTGCCGCACATGCCATTGCCGACACCCAGCAGCTCCCCTTCGCCGTTCGCGCCGCGAATGCAATCTGTTCCTATGGTTGGTACCTCGCAACGACTTTTTATCCAACCCGATTGATCCCATTCTACCAGCCATCACCAGGAGGCACTGACTGGCCAAGCGTCGCCGGATGGACCATCGTCCTGAGCGGGATTTCGCTCGCCGTCGGGTGGGGTGCCCACTCCCGCGTTCGACTCTTCGGTTGGTGGTGGTTCATCATCTCGCTACTGCCCGTGATTGGCCTGATTCAGGTGGGATCACAGGCTCACGCCGATCGATACACCTACCTTCCGCATATCGGGCTCATGACGTGGCTGGTTTGGGAAATCGCCGACCGATTATCCAAGCCCTTGATCGTACGTCGGATCGTGCTTGGCCTTACCGTGATAAGCCTGCTTGTTTTGACGGGATTGACCCGCCATCAAGTGACCTACTGGAAATCGAACACCACGCTCTGGGAACACACGCTGACTGTGGATCCCGAGAATCCGATGGCACACCTGCATCTCGGGAATCAGGACAAGCAAGCGGGCCAGATGAAATCCGCTCGACAGCATTTCGAGCGCGCTCTGACCCGATGGCCTGACAGTTTTCAAATCCACAATTCCCTGGCATCGCTGGCCGCGGCAGAAGGCGATCTGGAGTCGGCCGAAAAACACAGTCGCCAGGCCCTGCAGGCGAATCCAGGCTCCGAAGTCGCCATCGCGAATCTTGCCATTATCCTTGACCATCAGCAACGATGGCCTGAAGCCGAACTGCAGCTGAAACAGTACCTGAAAATCGAGTCCGACGATCAACGAGCACGCCTACTGTTGGGAACGATGTCGCTCAAACTTTCAAAACCCCAACAAGCGTGGGAACAATTTGAAATCGTCCTTCACGCCTCACCGAATCACCCTGAAGCGCTCAATCAGGGTGCGTTCGCACTCGGCAACTTGAATCGACCGCGCGATGCACAAGCCTTATTTGAACGCTTGCTGCGGCAACAGCCCGATAACGTGGTCGCGCTGATGAATTCCGGCTTGATTGCCGAGCAAATGGGCGATCGTGCTCTTGCCAGAACTCGTTACCAATCGGTGTTGCAGCACCAGCCAAACCACCCACAGGCCCGACAGCGACTCACAACACTCGGGTTGTGACCCCGGGTGAAACAGGCTGCCTTCCCGTGGTCTCACAACAGAACTGCTGGCCGGATCGGATCGGCGTTCGGCCGATCGCGTCATTTCCGCCCGAACACCATGATCGTGATATCGTCATTCTGCGGGCGACCGTTGGCAAACTTTCGGACGCTGCCCAGGATCGATTTGCCAAGGGCGTCGGCATGCCCACCCACGCTGGCCTGCATCAGGTCTCGCAATCGGTCGATCCCATAGAGTTCATTTCCGTGATTCATCGCTTCGCTGACGCCGTCGGTATAGATCACCACGGTTTCGCCCGGTTCGATCACGCGCGTCGTGACGTCATACGGATATCCATCAATAATCCCGATCGGAACACCGACCACCTCGGCCCCAAATTCGACGATGGAGCCATCTGTCTTGCGGATCATCAGCGGCATATGCCCGGCGATCGCCAGCGTCATTTCACCCGTCTTCAGATGAATGACGCACAGGACGAATGTGACAAATCGTCCTTCAATGGCACGGGCGCACATCTGATCGTTGATCCGATTGACCGCCTCGCGCACATCGCTGACGAACGTCATCACGTTCGTCACCACGGTTCCAATACGCGACATCACCAGCGACGCGGGAACGCCCTTCCCTGCAACATCCCCGAATGCCAGGCAGACCTTGTTCCCGCCATCGACCAGAAACGCGTCGTAGTAGTCGCCGCCGACCGCCTGCGCCGTATCGTACGAGGCGAAAAACTCCCAGCCCTCGGCACTGGGCAATTGTGTTGGAAGCATCGCGCGCTGGACACCCATCGCGATGTCCATTTCCTTGTCCTGCTTTAGCTTCTCCGTCGCCGTGACCAGCAGCTTCGCCTGTTCGTACGACATCGCAGCCTGACTCGCGACCGTCATCAGCAGATCCAGGTCATCCGCGCTGAACTGATTAAACGCATTCTGAGTGTCCACATTGATCACCCCCATTGGCTCACCGGAAACGCTGAGCATCGGGACACACATCATCGAACGAATCGTCAGGTTCGCAATCGATTCACTGGCTTGAAAACGGGAGTCGTTGGAAGCGTCGAACGACAGAATGCCGGTCTTTTGCTCTAGAACCGTTTTCAGAATCGTGCGGCTCAGTTTGACGGTGTCGTCATCGCTTGGACGCCGATGCTTCATCGCGCGAGGAATCATTTTCCCCGTTGCGTCGTCTTTCAGCAGCACGCAGCCACGATCGACGTGCGGAAAAATGCGGAACAACGTATCCAGGATCTTCGGCAGAATCGTATCCAGGTCCGAAGACCCGGCGAGCGCCTTACTGATTTCCAGCACGCCCTTCAACTTGGCCTCGGGATGGACATCAAGCTGTCCAAAACCGGTTGCCTTGCTGGTCATCGTCGACGAATTTTCGTCATCGTCCAGTTGCAAATTGAAGGTCGCTCGTGGCTCGCCCGCTTCCAACCCCCCGGGCCGGTCGGTCAATGGCCTGAGAGGAACGGCACGCTGACCAGGAGTCAGCGCATTCTCGAACCGCAATAGCACCGGCCCCAACTTGATCCGATCCTCGGTCGTCAGGACGGTCGCATTCTCGATCTTTTTTCCGTTGACGAACGTGCCGTTTCCACTGCCCATGTCCTCAACGAGAAACTCATTTCCGCTGCGAGTGACGCGCGCGTGCTTTCGCGAAACCATGTTCGAATTGATTTGAACTTTGCACTCGGGATGACGTCCAATCACGGTTTCGTCATCCGTCAATTCAAACGTAGTCGCTTCGCCATCCTGGAGAAGGATCAATTGCGCCATGGCTCGGCCCCGAGAGTTGTGACACAGAAATGATAATGCCGTTCTTTGTGAGGGGCATTCTAAAGCTCACTCCTCCAGAACGAAAGCAGCAAACGGATTAACCTCGCCTGGCCATTTCCGCGTGTCGCCCGGGCTCTCGACACGGCGGATGCCCCGAATTCCACAGGAAGGGGCCACCGCCCCCCCCTACACCGCCTCACCCAACATTGATCGAATATTGGCCGTCGTCACCGGTTGAATGACACCTTTCTCGGTAATCAATGCTGTGATGTGCGTGGCAGGCGCCACGTCGAATGCGGGATTGTAGGTTCGACACCCATCAGGCGCCGTCTGGCGTCCAAATCCATGTGTGATCTCGGTCGAAATTCGTTCTTCGATCGGAATCTGCCCCCCGTGTTCAATCGACAGGTCGAACGTGCTGGACGGTGCCGCGACATAAAACGGAATTCCGTGAGCCTTGGCGAGCATCGACAACGAGTAAGTTCCGATCTTGTTCGCCGAATCACCGTTTGCGGCAATTCGATCGGCACCCACGATCACAGCCTGAACCCGGCCTTCTTTCATCACCCAGCCTGCCATCGAATCGCAAATCAGCGTAACGGGAACGTTCCGTTGCATCAGTTCCCAGGCGGTCAATCGAGCCCCCTGCAACAGCGGCCGCGTCTCGTCGGCATAGATTTGCACCTGTGGATTCAGGCGTGCCGCGGCAAAAATGACGGCCAGCGCCGTACCATCGCCCGCGGTGGCCAATCCGCCCGTGTTGCAATGCGTCAAGATCCCGGCACAGTCTTTGACCAAGGGCAGTCCGTGCTGGCCGATCGCCAGACACATTTCGCGATCTTCGTCCTCAATCTTTCGAGCTTCGACCAGCAACCGATCGAGTAATGCTGGCGGGGCGAGATTGGCGTTGGCCGCCGCCGTTTTTTGCATCCGATCCAAGGCCCAGAACAGATTGACCGCGGTCGGGCGGCTTCCCGCCAGATAATCGATCACATATCTCAATCGCGTTTCGAACCGTGCCGGATCGGAATCGCGTTCTGTTTGGCATCCGACAATCACACCGTATGCGGCAGCCACCCCGATTGCCGGTGCGCCACGGACGCGAAGTGATTTGATCGCCTCCCACACAATCTCTACCGTCGTACAGTCAAGGAATTGAAGCTCGACGGGAAGCAATGTCTGATCAATCAGTCGAAGATGCCCGGCATCGGCATTGCCGACCCAAGAAACAGCGGTATTCGGGTTGGTCATAGTGGTCTTATTCTGAGCGGGAACGGTGAATCGAAATTTGCAAACTTCGAAGTTGTCAGCCGAGAAGTCGCCTGTCGCCGATAACGACAACATTGTCGCCACACGCAACAAAGTAAAGGGGCGTTCCTCAGCTTGAGGACGCCCCACGGATGAGACTCGGTTCGCAGCAGTCTCTGAACATCACTTCATCGGCGAGTAGTCCGTCGGCGTATAGAACACCGAGACGACATTCTCGGGCGGCTTCACAAGGATTGGACCATCTTTTTCCGAGGCATCGCGGGCGGCGATCCATTCCGCATCCTTACGAAACGCGTCAAACGATGCCTTGGCCGCGGCCTGACTCTTATGTGCCAGCAAATAGACGAGCTTGTTATCGACCGGCTTCCCGTCCGCGTCGACGGGCGTCAAATAGATCACATTCTTCATTCCGTGACGTTCAAACAACTTGACGGTGTGATCTCGAAACCGCGCATGAAGTGCAGGCAACTTCCCGGGAAGCGTCGTGTAAGTTCGCATTTCATAGACATACGTCGGCTTTTCTGGCTCAGCACTGACCGGCTTCACCGACCAGCCGATTCCGACTCCCATTCCGACAAGTGCAATTGCGGCGACAAGCGTTTTGACAGAGCTCATGTGATCATCCTTCTTGCCAGATCGAGTTCGTCGATCGACATCCGATTCAGGCCTGCAAACAAACGAAGCCCCGCAGTCACGCGGTTGTTAAGATAACACCAACCGCGCACCGAAGAGCCACTGACCGCATCTTATTCCCGCGATTCAGGAATGAAAAGCGTCGTCCACTCCGTTGGCAGACCTGAAGCCGTGCCACGCCGCAAAGCCTGCAGCGCCATTGGGCGTGCGACACACTCCGCAGTCCGTGAATTGACGCGCCCCGGTCAGGACAAGTACGTCATCAGGTTTCATTTCCACACAAATTGAGACACAACTGCGCCGTCAATTTAATCTTCTTTCCGCAACGTGACTCGTGTGATCTCACCATAGTTGGCAATCGAGTTCGACGAGGGAAATTCCAGCACCGCGGTCTCACCATCGAGGGAATAAGTGATCGGTTTTCCCGTGATCGGATTCAGTGGAATCGGTACCAGAGTCACCTCGGCAAGCGATTCGGGAAACTTGCGACGATTGGCAGTCGCATGTAGCCGCAGCGCTTCGACGACCTGTAGCCGTGCGAGGCGACAATCGAGGCGAATCGAGGCATGCAATGCTTGTCCCACGAAAGGACGCAGACTGTCGTAAAGTGGCACCACTTCTTTGAAGTCAGACAGCCGGTTTGATTCACCATCTTGAGATCCAGGTTTCTCAATCCGTTCCAACAATTGCGCGGCCTGATGGAACGGCAGGCGAATCAATTTCAACGTCTCATCTCGCTTGCAGCGAACCAGCCGTGACTCATGGGCGGCGATCAACTGAAGCACCGGCATCGCGGAAATCTGATCCGCTGTCAGCCCAAGCCGAACCAGTTCCTCTTTCACCCTCGCAAATTCCGGTTTCAGGAGATCGAGGGAGTTCCATGAGGCGGGATTCTCAAGAGTTTCGGTCTCGCCACCTTCTTTTGCAGGATTCGCGCGAAGTTGTCTGACAAGTTCGATCGATTGGCCGAACAGGTCCTTCCATTCTTGCGATGTATGAGGCCGATCTGCCTCCCGGACAAGCGGAAACTTCAGCGCCAGATTGAGTTCATTTTCCACGCCGGGGCGAACGTCGATCAAAGGCATGGGTACCATTGCCAAAGCCCAATACAAATTTGGCGAACCAGGCTGTGCAATGATTTCCATGAGCACGACCTGCGTTTCAACAGCGATGGCGGTTCCAATCAGTCCCGTAATAATGAACGGACACTGCGACACATCGCGGCCCAGTTGAAAGCTCATTTGAATCACGCGGAACGCTTCGTCGTAATCGTGGTCGACGATCGCCACACGGGCCTTCATTTGAAGCAGTCGCGCCAGCGATCGCATCAAGTAGAACTCATCAAACTGCAAATTGATCGTTTCGATGCCGTCCTTTTCTCGAAACCCCAGCCCCCAGTCGCAATACTCGCGATTCGCGGCGAGGTTGAGCTCAACCAGAACATCGCTGAATGTCGTAATCAGCGTCTTGACTCGATCAATCGAAACTCCTGCGACAACATGATGGTCTTTGTCAGTCGATGCCGGTCGGATCATCAGTCCAAACGCAAGGCACTCGTCAAATTCCTTCCGTTCCATGTCGGAATGCGCACTGAAGCGACGCAGAGCGCGATGGTAAAACGAGGACGCATCGCCGGGTCGTAGCATCATCTGATCGGGCAACAATCGATACTTCAAAGCAGGCTGAACCTCTGACGCAGGGTCAACCACAAATTTGTAAGTCCAGGGTCGATTTCCGCCTTCAATGATCTGCGTCACTTGAGCAAACAGATCACTCGACATCGCAACAACAATCATGGCACATAGCGGCCACAAACCGTGAGTTCGAATTGTCATCATGCGACTCTCCTCAACACTCAATGGCCTCAGGATTCAACACCACCAAACCAAAATTCGAAATGGAACGACAAACTGCCGCATTGGGTGCCCGTGTTTCGGCTCTGTTGTCGGGTGACAGGGACAGGACGAGCGAATCGCTGGAGACCCCAAGGGTTGCGGCAAGGCTCTCCAACCCCAAGTCCACATGACTCAGTTTTTTAAGCGTGACAACGCGTTAGCCACCCAGTTCCCTTGGATCGAGAATCAAATCCCGGATCTGCTGATTCGTCGGTGCAACAATTGCCCCTGTACGATCAGGAACGAGAAACAGGGAACCATCTTCGAGTCCTTCGGCCAGCAGCCGATTTCGCTGATGAATATAAGGAACGCTGACAACGCTGGCCGAAGGACTGACTGACGATCGAAGGTCGATCCCTTGCAACGGCTCGTCAGACAACGTCACCGTACTTTCCCCCACTGAACCTGGCCCGCGTGACACGTGATCGCCTGGAACCACGGGGCTTCCACTTGCCGTGAACCACAACCCTGCGAACACGGCCGCCGTCATCGTTGAGACGCTTGTGGCACACTTCCATAACCAAAGCGATAAATTAGGGTCGGCCGCCAACTCGACAGATTGTGCATGACAGATGTCATACATTAACCGATCACGATTAATCTCCATCGGACGAGGCGCAAGATCGCTCAGTGCCGCTGCAAACGAACCCAAATCGTCATTCAAGGGTTTTTCTTCAGCCATGTGACACCCAATTTCTCTCGAAGCGTTCCGAGCCCCGCCACGTAGTGCCGGTGAGCGGAACTCGATGAAATCTCCAACAAATCCGCAATCTCTTGAAACGACAGTCCACCCCACAGTCGCGCGACGAGAACTTCGCGTTCCACCTGCGGCAACTGACTCAGTTCTTTCCCTGCCTCAATTGCATCGAGACGATCGTCGGGACTCGTTGCGAACCATCCACGACGGATTTGCGCGCCCGTCGCTTCATGTCGCCTGCGTCGGGACTCGGACCGCGCCGCAGATATCGCGCCGTTCCGCACAACGCGATACAACCAGGGAACGATCTGATCTTGAGGCAACGACTTCGTCGCGAGTTTGACAAATGCCGCCTGAACAACATCTGCCGCCGAGAAATCTGTCCACTGACGCGCAAAGAGTTCGAGTGCCGCTCCATGGTGATCGACAAGCTTCCCCAACTGTTCAATGCTGAGATTGTGCATTTCCAACCGCTTGACGAGCGTTTCAATTCAACAGCTTAACGCCAGCCGCGCGAGTTCATCCCAGACTATTTTTAGAATGTGTCCCTGCAATGAATTTCGAATATGCACGCCATGATCCCCGCCGATTCGGCATTCATCGACCCAAACAATCAACTCTTGCGGCGAGACATTGTCGTCCGCCTGCTCCCGTTATTGTTGATTGTGAGAACACTCGGCAGACGAAACGCACCGCGATCGGATTCCGTTTACTTACCTGCTGCCGGTTCGCTCTGCTGGAGCGCGTCCATTTCTTCAACCAACAACCGCAGTTTGTCGGGGCTCAGATGCGCTTTGATCAGCGTCAGCATGTCATCGCAAATGCGATTGATGCGAACTTCGGCAATTCGATCCTTCCGGGCTTTGGCGGCGGTCGTCCCCAGGATGCGGACCGCATTCAGGCGATCAAGGAGCGTGTTGGTTTCCTGCTGCCGCTTGAGCAATGCCAGCTTCGCATTCACCGTCGCCCAATCATCTTTCTTTGCGGCCGCACGAATGGTCGCAAACGCGGTATTGCGAAGCGCGACAGCATCGATGACTTCCCCTTGTAGAACCTGAAGATCGCTCTCGGCGTTTAATCGCGGCGAATCGTCAGGCACTTCGAGGCGCTGCCGTGTCACGAGCCCTGGCACAAAGGGCACTCGCGCCAAGAGATTTTCACCGCTATAGGCGAACAGCCACACCAGCCGGTGATCCGCTTCGGGCGGAATCGTCACAAGCCCGAGACGATCGGTCAGAAGTTCATTCAGCAACGTGCTTTCATCCGACGATTGATTGGCGTTCGGCCGGATCATCGTCGAATCACGGCGAATTTCCAGTCGATGTGCCGCGAGCGGCAGCGGAAGCTTGCTTTGAGTCGTCAGCTCCAACACAGTTGAAGCACGCTGTGGACGTACCGCGACCACCAGCGTGTCGATGCGACCTCGCTTTTTTCCGCCCAGCGACATTCTCAGTCCGCTGCGCACGGTCCCGGTGACGGTGGAGTCAACCACGTCGTCGACGGTGACAAACGTCCAAGGGATGGCCTGCAAACGCTCGATTTGCTGATTCTTATCACGAAACGCAAACATCGGCAGCAGGACATCGTCTTTCGCAAGCTGAGCAAACGACGCGTCGGGGGGTTGGATCTCACCACCGCGCAGCCGAATCTGCACCGTCTGTTGATCGACCTGTTCGACCAGGCCCATCGGTCGAAACAAATCACGGCACAATCGCGTCAACGCAACCGCCAAGTCACGGTGATCCATCACTTCGGTCGTCTGCACCGACGTTTCGCACTGAACCTCCGGCTGCCACGAACGAACACTCACCTGTGTCCCCACCACGCGCGATTCGACCGCCGCGACGAACCAGATATCCGCCCCCTCATTCGGATAGCGATCTGTGATGAACGAATCCGTCAATCGATCAAGACCGGTCGCGTTCGCAGGCCCCAACCAGTCGATCGGATCAATCGTGACGGACCACAACCTGCCCGCACAGCGATCGAGGATCTGCGTCACATCTCGCAGAAAGGTTGACCGATCAAACGAATCTCGCGATTCAGTATCGAACGCAATCAATAATCGAACCTGATACGGTCGCCTCATCGCCGGAATCGCCCCAGCCCCCGTCGTCGGCTCATTCGCCTGAATCACGCCAGAGCAATCGAGCGTCCCGGCGAAGGCGATAATCGCCAGTATCAGGCTGCGGCGCGTCCGCATCAAAAGACGGTGCATCACGGCGTCTCCTGCGAAAACCAGGACTGCAATGTCCATCGCTCGACATCCTGAAACGCGTTCATCATTCGAGCCGGGAGACCAAACAATTGTCGGCGAAAAACAAAGAACTGATCGACTTCCCACAGGGGAATGAACTGCGCATCGACCATCAAATCGGTCTCGATCCGGCGAAGGATTCGCGTCGCGTTCGTCCAGTCATTGGCTCGTTCAAGATCCAGCAACTGGCGGCGAATCCGTTCAGGCAAAGGCTTCAATGCTTCAATTTTGGCGTCGGCGTTCAGTGCGATCGTCGGCCACAGTTCCGTGACGGGCTCGACCAGACTGGTTGTGCGATAAACCAGATCCCACTCGCCATCTTCGTTGACGTCGTTCAAGCGAACCGTAATCCCGACGCGTCGCCAGTGCTCGATCATCGTGGCCGCAATCGCGCGCACCGTGGGATCGGGTGGGCAGATCATGCGCAGCTCGGCGAGTTGTCCACCAGCTTGCTTCCTCGCCGTCAGGGCCAGCGCGGCCGCACGCTGCGGATCATACGCGGGTTCCGACAACAGGCGATTGTGTCCGTAGCTGGTTGTCGGACATGGCGTCGCCGTCAATCGGGCGTAAGGCTCATTGACACCGGATAGAATCTTCTCTTTGAGCATCTCTTCTCGAGGCAACGCCAGCGTCAACGCCCGCCGCAATTGGCCATCCCGCAATGGTGCCGAAGTGGGGCGAAACAGAATGAAATGAGACAATGGCAGTGCATACGGCATGACCAGAAAGCGATTGTCTTCCTGAAGGCGTTTGACGTCTCGCAGCCCCACGTCGGGAACCGCCACGATCTCGCCACGAAGCAATCCCTGCAGGGCGCGATCCCATGAATCGTATTTGAGCTGCACGATTTCATCGACATACCGCGTTTTAACCCCGACGGGCTGAGCACGTACGCGACGGTAGGCGACGCGACGTTCATCACGTTCAAACTCATAAAACTTTTGACGCCCGGCCATCGGCATCGCGCCTGCAGGCAAATCGGGATTCAACGCAAGTGATTCCATATCAATCGGAACCGTGAACTGAAACAGAGCCTCGAGCCTGAGTGGCAAGCGATGGAAATGAATCGTGAATTGCGACGGTGATTGTACCGTGACTTGCTCGACAGTACCCGCCAACCGCTCGTCGTACGTGGCACGCGTTGGATCAAGTTTGCCGATCAATTCATTGAGAATATCGATCGAAGTTAACAGCGGGCGCGATTCCCAGTCGGCGCGTTTCATGCGCACCGTAAATTCAACCTGACGGCCAAGGTCTGTCGGCTCCCACGACTCAAACAGCGACGAGCGATAGCGAACTCCTCGTTCGTCAACGCGCGCGGGCTCAAACAGCAATTGTTCGGTCAGCCCCTTGACCGCCGCCTCGACGGGTGTGTCAAACCGGTATGTTGTCGGTTCGCCCGGCAATCGGATCACGCCCAATCGCACACTTTGGAATCGTTCGATCAATTCGCGGTGTGCGTCTTTCAGACCGGGAGTGTCGGGCCAGACGCGAGTGGCCAGATCGATGAGACTCGCCGCACGGGATGCGTCTCCCTCGGACGAAACCGTCCGGGCCTCGGCGATGAGTGCCACCGTCTGCGCGGTCAGTTCCGCCTTCCACTTCGTCACGGTCGGATGTTGCGCATCGCGTCCCGCCAGACGGTTCAGAAAATGTCGCGCCTCTCGAAAATCGGATCGGTCGACATCCTTCTGGATCAAACGATCTACAACGCCACCAATCCGTCCCGAAAGCCCCGAATAGGACGCGTTGTGATCCCACAGATTCTCCAGCAATCGCAACGCCGCTTCGCCATCACCTCGCTGATCGTGCAGCTCGGCGTCTTTGAACAACAACTGCTGATAGACCTCATCGAATCGAGGCCAGATTTTGAGCAGCTTCAGTGGCGGTGGCTCGGGCACCGTGATCCTCAGCGTTTCATCGTTTTTCGCCTCGGCTTCTTCACGCGCACGCGCAGCATGGCTCTCTTTGAGGTGCAGATTGTTCTCGCGGTTCCGGCGATCGACCAGCAGCAACAGGTCATAGGCCTGGCCCACGAGACCTTCCTCGATCGACATGCTGGCTCGGCGTAAGACCAGATCCTCGAAATACTCGATCCGCTGCACGAGCCGCGTCTCGACGAAATAGTCGGGATCCTGGTCGGGGCCCGGATTGATCAGCGTCAGTTGCAGACGTTGAAATATCCGACGCTTCTCACGAACACGTTCCTCTCCGGCAGCCATGCCGCCTCGAGCCTTGATGTATCGCTCGTACTCGCTTTGCAATCGCGCCAACGTCTCCGGACGGGGGCCAACCGGTTCGGTCACCAGCACGTCCGCCGATTTCAGGACAATCCAATCAAACGGCTTGGAACGCAACAGCTCCGTCGCAGGCGGCAATTCCATCTCTTCGTATTTGGGTAAGACGGTCTCGACCACTGCGGGTCGACTTGCCTCGGCATTTTTGGGCTCATCGGCGGCGAAGACCGGCGCGGCACTAAATCGACTCTCGGTGCTGATCGCGAATAAGAAAATCGCCCAAATGGACAACGTCAACGCGAAAGAATGCGGGAGCGGGCACCGAGAACTGCCGTTCTGGTCCGCAAACCGTTGCATGGCGATTCGCCGAAAACATTCTGAGCTGATCCGCTCGAAATGACCGCGCATGAATTCATCCTCGCCGCCTGCGAAACGCGAAGAAACAACGAATGCCTCTCGCGCCTGCCGACTCTCGGCCGAAGACGAACTGCCCACGACCACTGTTGATCATCTGATCATGGCAAAGAACCCGCAGCAACGCCACGGATGGGTCGTCAATTCACACTGAAACGCGGCGGATAGGTTCGATTGGCCGACTTCGAATCAGGCTGTGATAATTGATCGAGTAGTTCCAGCAGCATTTGCCCGCGACGATCAACATTCAGCTCATTGAGAAACGTTTGCGAGACCTGAGGTGCCAAGGGAATTGCCCCCAGCAAAACGTCACAGACCATTGCCAACGGAAGCTCTGTGGCCGCCTGAAGAAACAGCTTCTGGAGATTCACGCCGGGAAACAACCGCCCAAATTTGACGATCAGCTCTTGAACACGACTTTGGCGATCATACGACGGTGCCTCGTCCAAAACGTCCGAACACAACTCGAGGTCCCCCACGCGATAAGGATGGGTTGGGGATTGTTCGCCAAGAACGCGCGCACGACTTAGCCCGCGAAGCACCAGGTAGTACCTTCCATCGTCAAGTTTTTCATGAGCGATGATTTTGCCGAGCCCCACCATGGAATGAATCGCCGGAGAGGTAGTATCGGGGTGACGCTCGCCACCTGGCCGCATCAAGCTCATCGCAATCAGCCGCTCGCCATCGAGCGCATCCGCCGTCATTTGACGATAGCGGGGTTCGAAGATCTGAAGCGGCAAAAGCGCATGAGGAAAGAGCACCACGTTCGGTAACGGAAACAACGGCGCCGATCCGGAGAAATGCTTGAGCGCCGGATCAAGTTCACAGGAAAATGTCATCCGACCAATCCTTCACTGATAGACCGTATCTTCGGAACGAGCTCGTCTCGAAGCACGACGGTCGTAGGGTACGCTTCTGTGTTGTCCAGAAGCTCCTGAAAACATTGCTGGAAATCGTGCAGGAACGTCTCGAGCAGAATTCCCATGAATTCGCTTCCGAACGGATCAAGATTTTTGCGAGCCGAGATGTAAAGCTTTTTGGCTCCGCCAAAGTTTTCGTTTCCGAAATGAAAAAGAGCGATCGAGGCCTGAATCAGCCCCTGAATGAACTTCCGCTCGGCCCCCGTCGATTCTGACCATAACTCTTCAAGCACGTCGTGACATTCGAAGAACTCCTCTTCGTTGAAGAGTCGCAGACCTTCGCGATACTGTTCAGGATACTCGTCGATCACGGTATTCCTCAGTCGGCGAATGGCCGGGCCAGGGAGAGGATCTCTCGGTTGAAAAAGAAGCAGGCCGGCACTGCCGACTGTTCACTCCGGAATTTTACCCCTGGTTGTCCAGTCCAGTCCACGACCAACCCCCATAAATTGAAGCAGATTTTGATGGCGAAAGCTCAATCGAGTCGAAAACGCGATGACAAAAAGCAACGTGTCCATTCGATCGTCACGCAACTCGCTGCGACCTATCCGGTCGCGCTCTGTGCCCTGCATCACGAATCGCCATTCCAACTCTTGGCAGCCACAATTCTGTCCGCGCAGTGCACCGACGAACGCGTCAACATGGTCACCCCCGCCCTGTTTAAGCGATTCCCAACACCTCAAGACTTGGCAAAAGCTGACCAGACGGAACTGGAAGAACTGATCCGCTCAACCGGCTTTTATCGCAACAAAGCCACAAACTTGATTGGAATGGCTCAGGCTCTGGCGGAAAAATATGAGGGCGAATTGCCGCAAACACTGGAGGAGTTGGTCGCCCTGCCAGGAGTCGGCCGCAAAACCGCGAATGTCGTTCTGGGCTCCGCGTTTGGGATCACCAGTGGCGTGGTCGTCGATACCCACGTCAAACGGCTGACAAATTTGCTCGGACTGACAACCAGCAACAATCCCGAACAGATCGAACGTGATTTGATGGAACTGCTGCCGCCGGAAGAATGGATCAACTTCTCTCATCGCCTGATCCACCACGGTCGGCAAATTTGTATCGCACGACGGCCAAAATGCCTGGAATGCCCACTTCGACCGCTTTGCCCTCGCATTGGGCTGCCGAAGTTGCCAGATTGACATGCGGCCCGTTACGGGTAGAATTTGGACACTGCTCTTCCCTCCTGCTCTCTCGCGGGCGAACCGAGTGGATAAACCCGACGCATCCGACAGCGCGTCGCGTTGCACCAAATTTTGAGTGCCTGGTTCGTGTGGATAACGCTGACGTCAAGCGGGATTCTGGTGTGACTGAGGTCGTACCGAACGCCCCGATACGCTTTCCAGGAATTGAGCGAACCCCTGTGTAGAATCATTGATTCGACGTGGGTTCAGAGTTTTTCATCAAGAGGTGATCATGGTTCCAATGTTTGCGTTTATTGGTCTGGGAGCCCCAGAGCTGATTTTTTTCAGTCTGATCGTCCTGCTGCTGTTCGGTAGCCGGCTGCCGTCCGTAATGCGTTCCCTGGGACAAAGCGTCACCTCGTTCAAATCCGGTTTGAATGAGGACGAAGCTCAAAAAGCCGACGAAAAGCTGGACGACAAGAAGTAACACGTCCCGACATCATTGGATTCGCAATTCGCGTTCGATTGGAACAAGGAGAATTCTCATGTTGCCAGGTGTTGGAATTCCAGAAATGATGTTTTTTGGAATTATCGCGCTCCTGTTGTTTGGAAAGAAACTGCCGGAAGTGGCCCGAAGCCTCGGCAAAGGGGTGATCGAATTCAAAAAAGGGCTTCGGAGCATCGAAGACGAACTGGACACAAATCACTATTCGCCACGCCACGACTACAACAATAGCAGTTCAAGTAGCAATGCCCGACCTGCCCCAAAAGACGAAAGCGTCGAAACCTCCGCTCCAAAGTTCGAACCGCCGACCACAGAACCTCACGACGCGGCCTAGCCGAAAAAGCCTTGCCGCGAGCAGGCCAACGAGCCTGCCGGCCATACTGTGAACCTGTCGGGATAGAATTGCTGCGCCAAATTGCCCCTCTCTGATGTGAGCTCTGCTCGCGGTGTTGGGTTCCACCGCGAGCCCTATCGAGGTAAATGGTCACGAACAATTTGTGATTGCGACATGCGGCTCGATATCAACAGCCGAACGGCGTGTTGATTTGATCGAAACGCTTCTCCTCGTTCGTAATCTCCCACAATGGAGGTTGCGTTCTTGTTCCGAGACCGATTCCCGGGCCGTCGGCTGCCCCTGGCAGCCTTTGACCCGGGCGGGTGAGATCGCCGCCTCTGCGGGACTCAAGAAAAAAACCGCAAAAGCCTCATTCTAAGCGGTGAAAATCTATCACGGCGTTGCCTTGCAGGGCAAATTCTTGCGATTCCCAGTCCTGGCTTGGAGAAGCGTCATCCCAATCAGAACGAGGAAAAACACCACGACGCGATCCTTACGAGATCTTTACGAGCATTGAGTGGCCTCCAAAACCTGCCCAGTCGATCATTCCTGGCGCTGCACACCCTGGCCAAACACCACTCTTCATAAGCAAATACCTCTTCAATGCTTATGCGTAAACCCACCTGATTCGCCGGAATAGATTAAGAGTTTTTCAGCCGACATTGCCATTACGCTCATTCGCGAACACGAGACAATCTCTGTTGAATTGACGCATGACGTCACAACGACGGTCCGCGCCATCTCGTCGCGAACACGAATGGAGATTACTGACACTATGCCTCAGGTGGAAACCATCGCTTCCAAGTCCTCCCTCGCTGGGCCTTCTGCGAACTTTTCAGCCGATATCAAATCTGGATTTCTCGTATTTCTCATCGCAATGCCGCTTTGCCTGGGGATTGCAAAGGCCAGTGGCTATCCACCTATCGCCGGGATTTTCACCGCGATCATTGGGGGGATGGTCGTTCCCTGGATCAGCAATTCGGAACTGACGATCAAAGGCCCGGCCGCGGGGTTGATCGTCATCGTACTGGGCTGCGTCGAGGGATTTGGTTTTACCGGGGGAAAAGACCTGGTCGCGGATCGGTCGGCTTACCAGATGGCCTTGGCCGTCGGAGTGATCGCGGGACTGGTTCAAATTGCCTTGGCCCTATTTCGCTCGGGAATTCTCAGTGAATTCTTCCCCACGGCGGCGGTTCACGGAATGTTGGCATCCATTGGGGTCATGATTGCCACGAAGCAGTTTCACGCGATGATTGGCGACCCCACCAAAGAAAAAGATCCGCTACGCGTGATCGAAACGATCCCGAATGCCCTGCAAAACATGAAGCCCGAAATTGCGACGATCGGCTTCATTTGCCTGGGAATTATGATCCTTTGGGCCATGCTACCCAAGTCCGTTGGCCTGCTCAAAAAGATTCCCGCCCAACTGATCGTCGTCGTCACCGGAATTCTGCTGGCCATCTGGCTCAAGGTGCCGACAGCGTCGCTCGTCAGCGTCCCCAGCGACATTCGCCAGGGAATCGCCTTTCCAAACTTCAGCGGGGCATTCTCGCTCGAACATGGCCACCTGCAAAATGCGATCACCTACGTCGTGATGTTTTCATTGATCGGTACGCTGGAATCGTTGCTGAGCGCCAAAGCGGTTGACCTGCTCGATCCGTATCGCCGCAAGACGGACTACAATCGCGATCTGCTCGGGATCGGCATCGCCAACACCATCGCCTCGTTTGTGGGTGGACTGCCGATGATTTCGGAAATCGTCCGAAGCAAGGCGAACATCGACAACGGTGCCCGCACCCGCTTCGCGAATATGTTCCACGCCTTCTTCCTGCTGGTCTTCGTGGCGTTGCTGCCGCAGCTGATCACGATGATCCCCAATGCAGCACTCGCGGCGATGCTGGTCTTTACAGGATATCGCCTGGCGTCTCCTCACGAATTCATCCACATGTACCGGGTGGGCACCGAACAGCTGACGATCTTCGTGGCCACAATCATCGGCGTTCTCGCAACAGACCTGTTAGTCGGTGTTGGAATTGGAATCGTCGTGAAAGCCGCCTTCCACGTCTGGAATGGAGCCCCCGTTGGCTCGCTCTTCACTCCAAGCATTGAAATCACTGAACCCGACACCACCACCACCTTGATCCGGGTCAAAAACTCCGCAGTCTTTAGCACCTGGATCCCGCTTCGACGAAAACTTCTCGCCGTCCAATCCGACCGATCCGTGGTCCTCGACCTGTCCGACACGCGACTCGTCGATCACACCGTCATGGAAAAGCTGCACGAACTCGAAGCCGACTTCGAACAGAAGCATCGAAAACTGGTGATTCGCGGTCTCGAATCGCACCGAGGCGTCTCGAAACACCCATTCGCGGCCCAAAAACGAACCGCAGGATAGCCCCGAGGACTTCCCGAAAAATCGGCCCATCCCAGAACTTCGATCTTGCCGAAACGGCTTTTCGTGTAAATGATTAAAGTGTGGGTCGCGGAAACGTACGCGACGGGACCCTGCAAGCCGCGAAGAGACTGGCCCTGGCCGACCAGCCGAAGCGGGTGGCTCTATTCAAGAAAGGGAGGTGGTCTAGTGGATTCCGACAGTAAACGCCAGCGAGGTGGCATCGTCTGACAGCAGTCGACGGGCTGTCTACAGACGGCCACTGTCTCGTCCCCGGATCCCTTTCGATCCGAACGATGACGTATCACAGCGGGCTCGGTCTTCTTGAAAGACCGAGCCCGCGTTCATTTCACAATACCGCATTGCTGCAGCCATCGCCTCTCTGCCAGCCTCATCCCTCCAGACCGTCCATCAACCGCACCTCGTTACCAAACTCCCACTTGGTAACGCCATTTGCTGGGTAACGCATCACCCGTCGACCAGTAAAAACACACAGGTCGCTCCGAAACGCCATTCGGAAACGAGGGAAACCAGTCCACCACCTGGCCCCAGGAAAACGCAAGAAGGCAACCTCAACATCAGCCAAGGTAGCCCTCTTTTCGCATCCCTCGTTAGCACGCGCTCGCTTGGTAACGCATCACCCGCCCAAAGACATCCAGACAACTCCAGCTCCCCGCAAATGCAAAAAGAGCCGCCTCAACATCGTTAAGGCAGCCCCTTGTTATCTCTTACCGGCAACGCGTCAGTTCACCGTAGGTGCCGCACGACGAGCCTTCTTTCGATCGTTGTTACCAACAAACTCGATCAAAGCCTTCCGTCCAGCGTCACCCAAACGGAACTCAGCAAGTCGAACGATCCGTGTATAACCGCCTTCGCGATCACGGAACCGTGGAGCCAAATCACTGAACAGGATCTTGACCGCTTCCTTGCTGCGAAGCGCTGCGAATGCGCGTCGGCGAAACGTCACCGCTGGTGCAATCGCCTTCGCCCACTGTTGCCAGCGATCTGAATTGCGCCATTCGTTCCATTCGGCACTTCCACGAGCCGCTGCCGTCGCGAACTGCTCCGCAGCGTCCTGGTGCTTCAGCGCCTTCTTCCCCATCGTGATCAGCTTCTCAACGACCGGGCGAAGCTCTTTCGCCTTTTCGACCGTCGTGATAATCCGACCAGCTACCTTGATGGTGTTTGGCGCTGCCGTATCAGGCACCGCAGCACAAATCAGACTCGTCGCCATATTTCGAAACATCGAAGTGCGATGACTCTGATTTCGATTTAATTTTCGACCGCTTTTTCGATGTCGCATGATCTCTTCAAAACCATTTCAAAAGGTGATGTCGATCGTTACCGATCTCGCTGCTGCATCGACTGCGGCAGACGCATACCCAAACGCAAACCAATCGTCGCCAACCGTTCGCGAACTTCCTGCAGCGTTGTATCGCCGAAGTTTCGCACTTGCAGCAACTGATCGTCGGTTCGAATGACCAGGTCACGAACCGTATTAATACCTTCCGACTCAAGACAGTTCGTCGCCCGCACCGACAGATTCAACTCTGCCAGACTGCGCGACAACCGTTCTTCCAACTCGAGATCAACAGGAGCGTATCCCGTGGATTCGTGCATGTTCCGCAAACCGCTGTCCGGGAATGTTTCCGGGCCAGGCTCCCGATACGTAATGATCGGATTCAAATGCTTTCGCAGGATCTTCGCCGCTTCAACCAGAGCGATTTCCGGCACGATCGTACCGTTCGTCCAGATCTCCAGAATCAACCGATCGTAGTTCGTTCGCTGACCGACGCGCGTTTCTTCGATCTTGTACCGCACCCGGGTAATTGGCGAAAAGATCGAGTCGATCGGAATCACACCGACTTCATTCTGATGATCAGGCTGCTCAGAAACGGGCAGATATCCACGCCCATTCTCAACCAGGACTTCGACGTGCAACGACACATCGTCGGTCATCGTCGCGATCACCAAATCCTTATTATAAATCTCGACCTGATCGTCGACCACGATGTCACCAGCGGTCACAACACCCCGCTCATGACGTTCGATTCGCAACGTCTTCGAAATCGGGCTGTGATTCTTCACCACAACCGACTTCAGGTTCAAGCAGATGTCCGTCACGTCTTCAACGATGCCCGGAATCGTCGTGAATTCGTGCTGCACACCCTGAATCTTGATTCGGGTGACTGCACTTCCTTCCAGACTGGACAACAGAATCCGTCGCAAGCTGTTGCCGATTGTCGCACCAAACCCACGCTCGAACGGTTCGATCACGAACTTTCCGTACGTGTCGGTCAGGGTTTCTTTCTCGGTGATGACCCGATTCGGCAATTCAAGGCCGCGCCATCGTATTCTCATTGATCGCTCACCTAAAACGTCAAAAACTCAAACACATCGACCCGAACCGACTGCGATCAAACGCGTCGCTTCTTCCGTGGTCGACAACCATTATGCGGAATTGGTGTGATATCCTCAATCGACCGGACCACAACGCCCGAAGTCTGCAGCCCGGTGATTGCGCTTTCGCGACCGGAGCCGGGGCCCTTGACCTGGACTTCCATCTCCTTCATGCCGAACTTCGCGGCACGCTCCGAACACGTTTCTGCGGCTCGCTGAGCGGCAAACGGCGTGCTCTTTCGGCTGCCTTTGAACCCGACGGTTCCCGCCGAGGCCCAACACAGCACGTCGCCGTTCACGTCAGTGATCGTGACAATCGTGTTGTTGAAGGTCGCTTGGATATGGGCGATGCCTCGGGTGATATTTCGGCGAATCTTGCGTTTTTTGACTTTGGCCATGACGAAACCTGCTGTCCAATCCACTCCAAGCGACGGCGATCAACATTGACCGCAACTCGCCGCTCATCCTGATTTCTTACCACAAACCGAGTATCAGCTTCGCGACTGACGACTGCCATAGACCACAAAGTCATGCAGGGTTCGCCACGGGCTACCCAGAGGAAAGCATACCAATCTTTCGATCAGTGCTTCATATCCTTGACGCCCTTCTTACCGGCCACCGTCTTCTTCACACCCTTGCGAGTACGAGCATTCGTGCGTGTCCGCTGCCCGCGGACCGGCAGATTTCGGCGATGCCGCATTCCGCGATAACACTGAATGTCCCGCAATCGCGCGATGTTCTGCTGAATCGAGCGTCGCAATTGTCCTTCGACAAGGTAATCCTTGTCGAGCAGCGTCGTGATGCGTGACACCGCTTCATCAGTGAGGGACGACGCCTTCAAAAACGGATCGATTCCCAATCGGAAACACAACTCCGCCGCGACCCAATCACCGATGCCGTAGATGTATTGCAACGCCACCACGACATGCTTGTCGCCCGGCAAATCCACACCTTGAATACGCGGCATATCAACCCACTCACTACGAAAATCAAGTTACCGAAACTGTGAACGATCAACCCTGCCGTTGTTTGTGGCGAGGATTTGTCGAGCAAATAATGTACACGCGACCTTTGCGACGCACGACTTTGCAGCCTTCGCAAATCAGCTTCACGCTAGAACGAACCTTCATTGCCAATCACTCCTGCACATCCAGCAACCCACGCTGCTGACGAGCCACCAGATAGCTGTCGATCTTGTGAATCAAGTCGATCGCCACCGAAACACAAATCAACAAACCAGTTCCACCGTAGAAGCTGGAAACCGTGTAATCGAGATTCAATAGCCCCGACACAACCGTCGGAATCACCGCCACCAACGACAGGAACGCAGCACCCACGTAAGTTACGCGAGTCATCACACGCTCCAAATAACTGGCCGTTCGATCGCCGGGACGATACCCCGGAATAAAACTGCCATAATCCTTCAACTGCGACGCCATTTCGGTCGGATTAAAAATAATCGCCGTCCAGAAATAGCAGAAGAAGAAGATCAGCATAACATAGCAGGCGTTGTACAAGAAGCCACCGTGGTTCGCGAAAGCGTTCTCCAACTTTTGGAAGATCACCCCGAGACCCATGAAATCGATATTTAACGCGGCCAATTGCTTAAACGCCAACCAGGGAAACATCAGCAAACTCGATGCGAAAATGATCGGCATCACACCCGAAGCATTCAATCGCAACGGCAAGCTCTCTGTTCTTCCCCCATAAACTTTATTGCCGCGAACGTGCTTCGCACTCTGCACCGGAATTCGTCGCTGGGCTTGCGTAATGAGCACGACCCACCAGACCACTCCGAAGAATACCGCCACCAACACGATCAGCCTGTCGATACCCGTCTGACTCCCCAGCGCAATCCCGTTCGTCATGGCAGGGCCGACCAGATTTCCAAGAGCCGTCGGCAGGCGGGACAAAATCCCCGCCATGATCAGAAGACTCACTCCGTTACCAACACCATATTCGTCAATCTGCTCACCAATCCACATCAACAGCACGCTGCCGGTGGTCATGGTCACAACGCAGACAAGTCGCATATACCAATCATCGAATTCTTTTAAAATGATCCGATTGTCGCCATCAGACCCCGCCAGAACCGAGATCCAAAAATAACTCTGAAAGAAACAAATCACGACGGTCGCATAACGCGTCCATTCATTGATCTTCTTCCGTCCGGCTTCACCTTCTTTTTGCAGCTTCTCGAGCGGCGGATAGACGGTGCCCAGCAATTGGAAAATAATCGAAGCCGAAATGTACGGCATGATCCCCAGCCCGAAGATGGTCATTTGTCCAATGTTCGACGCTGAAAACAGCGACAGCATGTTCATCACATGTGCCACTCCGCTATCACCGCGCCGCTTCAGACTATCCGCCAGCGCCCCTTGATCCACAAATGGTAAAGTAATCAAGAAGCCAAGCCGATAGACCGCCAGCAACACGAGTGTCAGCGCAATCCGGTTCCGCAATTCGGGAATCGATAATACGTTGCGGATGTGCTTAAGCATGTTCCTGACTGCTCCGCAAAACCAAAGGTCTCATCCCTGGCCGCCACTCGATCGCGAAAACTCGCGCGACAGACACCACGACGCCAAACTCTACGATTGTTTGAAGGGTCGCCTAAACGGCCTGCTTACAGCAAACGCCGCCAGTAGCATTCCATCAATCAGATTACCATCACAAAACAGAACAAGACCAGCAGCGTCGCAACGAACCGGCCTTGCCTCTTAAACTGCCCGAGCCATCCCTTACGATCTGGATCGTAAGGCCTACCCGTCCAAGCAGCGTTACTACTGAGCGACCGCTTCACCAAGCCCAACCCGAATTGCCTGGCCACCCTTCGCCACAATCGCTTCTTCAGCTGATCGTGAGAAATGGTTCGCGTGCACTGTCAACTTCTTTGTCAGCTCGCCATCGCCAAGAATTCGGACACTGATCTTGCCGTTCGACGCGAGCCCATGCTTGCGGAGCGCCACAAGATCCACAACCGAACCGGCTTCGAACGCCGCTTCCAAATCCTTCAGATTGATTTCCGCAGCCGTCTGCGCAAATTGGCGGTTCGAAAAACCTCGCTTGGCCACGCGCCGAATCAACGGCATCTGGCCCCCTTCGAAACCAACTCGATTCTTGTGGCCAGACCGGCTACCAGCACCCTTGTGCCCGCGTCCCGAAGTCTTACCGTGCCCCGAACCAATACCGCGACCAACTCGCTTGCGTTGTCGTCGTGGGGTTTGAAGCCCCAAATCGTGAATCATCATACTAGACACCCACCCCTCTTAACCGGGCGATCTCTTCTCGGCTGCGCAATTGCGTCAACGCGTCGAAGGCCGCTTTCACCACATTGATGGGATTGCTGGAACCACGAGTTTTGGTCAGCACGTCTGTCAGTCCAAGCGATTCCGCCACTGCACGCACGCACGCGCCGGCAATAATCCCCGTTCCGGGATTCGCGGGCATCAGCATGACCTGGCTGGAACCATAACGGCCAACCACTTGGTGTGGGATCGAGTTCTTCGTCAGCGGACAACGAATCATGTTGCGGTTAGCGGCCTTCACGGCCTTTTCCACAGCAAGCGGAACTTCGATCGCCTTGCCGTATCCGTAGCCAACGCGTCCCTGGCCATCGCCTACGACGACCAAAGCGGTGAAGCTAAATCGACGTCCACCCTTCACCACGCAAGCACATCGTCGAATCTGAACGACGCGTTCCGGGGATTCTGAATTCGTTTGTTCGCCGGCCACTATTACCATCTCCTGCCACTGGGCTGAATTCGCCAGGACATTCAGTCAGAACTTTAAAACCCTAGAATTCCAAGCCTGCAGCGCGGGCTGCTTCAGCCAATTTGGCCAGCCGACCGTGATAGCGGTAAGGCCCCCGATCGTAAGACACTTCCTTGATCCCGCGTGCCAGAGCCCGTGACGCGATCTCGCGACCAATCAGCTCCGCACCGGTGCAATTGCCACCGCTGCCAGGTTTCCCTCGCAGTGACTCTTCCAAAGTCGACGCCGAAGCGAGCGTCACGCCAGCTGCATCATCAATGACTTGCGCATAGATGTGCTTGCCACTGCGGAACACCGACAATCGCGGTCGACCAGCGGACTTCAGAGCGTTTCGCACGCGGAATTGCCGACGCTGCTTTTGCGTGGCAATGATTTCTTGGCTTTTCATGACGACCTTACCAGTTCCCGAGACCCGGGCGGTTCCTACGAACTCAATTAGCTACCGAATGCCTTACCAGCCTTACGTCGAACTCGTTCGCCCGCGTACCGAATTCCCTTACCTTTGTATGGCTCAGGTGGTCGCACTGCACGGATGTTCGCAGCGAACTGTCCCGCGGCATGCTTATCAGCACTCTTGACGGAGATGTGCGTATTGTCTGGAAGCTCGCACAACACACCCTCCGGAACCTTCAGGTCCACGCTGTGAGCGAATCCGACCTGCAGCGACAGCACACCAGACTTCAATGCCGCCTGGTAACCGACGCCGACGATCTCAAGCTTCACTTCCCACGGCGTCACGAGCCCCACAACCATGTTCGACAACAGGCTGCGCGTCAAGCCATGCAACGCCCGGCTGTCGCGACCGTCATCGGCTCGACCAACGATGACGGTATTTCCGTCCTCGATGGTGACCTGAATGCGGTCGTCAACCGACAGGGTCATTGTGCGGTTGCCTTTCGATACCGTGGCGACTCCGTCTTTAAAGCCGAAGTTCACGCCCTGAGGAATCGGGATCGGCTTCTTTCCTATACGGGACATTCTCGGTTCTCAACTAAAACGCAGACGTTCTACCACAACACAAACAAGACTTCGCCGCCAACTCGCATCTGTCGCGCTTCGCGACTGCTCACGATCCCGCGATTGGTTGAGACGATACACACGCCCAAACCCTGCAGAACCTGAGGAAGCTCTTCCACCGCCGAATACACGCGGCAACCAGGTCGGCTGACGCGTCGCAGGTGACGCACCACCGAACCGCCGTCCGCAGCATATTTCAACGCCACTCGCAAAATGCGAGGGGCATCCGCTGGAGCTTCATAGCTCCAGATATATCCTTCTCGTGCCACCGCGTCCAAAATGGAGCGATTCAGCTTGGAATTCAGCACATCCACATACGCGCTTTCGTTGCGAATCGCGTTGCGGATCCGTGTGATCATGTCCGAAACACCATCAGCCATTGCGTCACCAGCTCGCCTTCTTGACACCCGGAATCATGCCGTCCAGGGACAGGTTCCGAAAACAGATACGACACAATTTGAATTTCCGATACACGGCACGTGATCGACCGCACAACTGGCAGCGATGCTCGATGCGTGAACTGAACTTCGGTTTCTTATTCGCCTTAACCACATGTGCGGTCGTTGCCATTTGATTCCCTCGCCGACACCGAACTTGGCCTGCTTCCAGACCGCTCGAACGTCTTCACGCCTCTCTCGAAAAACTCACGCCTCATTGTCATTCGCGACAGCGAGTCGACGCCGCATGTCAGATCGCTTGATCTTTCACGAACGGAATCCCGATCTCTCGCAGCAATTGCAGCGCCTCGGCATCATCACCGGCCGACGTGACAATCGCAATGTTCATCCCTTGAACGTACGTCACCTTGTCCGGATCGATTTCCGGAAACACGGTTTGTTCATTCAAACCCATGCTGAAGTTACCGTTGCCGTCGAATCCCGTCGATCGAACCCCACGAAAGTCGCGCACTCGCGGCAACGCTAGGGTAATCAAACGGTCAAGGAAATCATACATTCGAGCGCCACGCAGCGTGACCTTGCAGCCGACGTCCACGTTTTCACGCAGTCGGAATCCCGACACGGCGCGTCGTGACTTCGTGACCTGTGGCTTCTGCCCGACGATCGTTCGCAGGTGGTCAACCGCTTCTTCAATTCGCTTGCGATCTGCCAGCGCCTTACCCAGGCCCATGCTGACCACAACCTTCAGAATGCGCGGGATCGAATGCACGTTCTCTCGACCAAGCGATTGCTTGAGAGTCGGCAGCACCTTCGTCTTATACTTATCCAACAGCCGTGACATATTCTTACCCGTACCTGGTTTCTACTGGTGTCTAGGCGCCCGCCTTTTGACGACCGATGACCCCGAGCGAAGCCTTGCATTTCTTGCAATATCGCTCACGCGTCGTTTCGCTAACCCGCGTTCCGACGCGAACACCCTTGTTACACTGACTGCAGAAGAACATCGCGTTCGAGGCCGAGATCGGCAGCTCACGCGAAAGTCGACCGCCTTGAGGGCTGCTTGGGTGTCCTCGCTTCACATGCTTGTAAACGCGATTCACACCTTCGATCAGCAACCGTTCGCCGCCATCCAGAACTCGCAAGACCTTTCTTGCGACATGGCTTGCGTCGTCACCGGCCACGACCACAACTAAATCACCTTTTCGCACGCGCATGATGCCCATTCTCACTTAAGCTGATCAGACGACTTCCGCAGCCAAACTGATAATTTTCATAAACCGTCGATCACGCAACTCACGGGCAACCGCACCGAAAATACGCGTTCCACGGGGATTATTGTCGTTGTCAACAAGCACGATTGCGTTCGCATCAAACCGGATGTAACTACCATCCGCGCGGCGGTAAGGCTGGCGTGTACGAACCACGACGCCTTTTACCACGGCCTTGTGCTGGACGCCACCGTTTGGCAGAGACTTCTGCACTGCGACGACGACGATATCGCCCAATCCTGCGTAGCGTCGATTCGACCCCAACACCTTAATACAGCGAGCCGTCTTGGCTCCGGTGTTGTCGGCCACATTGACCATTGTCTGCATCTGGATCATTTAAGCCACCGCGCTCCTGGGCAAATCACTGAACTGGTTCTGTCGCAACGGGACGATTGGCAGCCGTGACGACACTCACCACGCACCAGCGCTTCAACCGTGACATCGGACGACTTTCGACGATCTCGACGACGTCGCCGATCTTCGAAACATTGTTTTCATCATGAGCATGGCAGACCGTCGTGCCGGAAACGGTCTTTTGATACTTGGCGTGCCGGTAAACACGTCGCACTTCCACTCGCCGCGTCTTATCGCAACGATCTGAAGCCACTACCCCAACAAGTCGCCTTCTCATACATCAATTCCTGCCAGCCGCCGGATACCCAACACATACTCTCGTGATCACGCACTGCCACAGTGAGTGACCTGCCTTATGCCTTACTTCGCGGCCGCTTCGGCACCGCGCTTTTTCTCACCGATGACGGTCGCGATCCGGGCAATCTGTCGACGCAGATCGGATCGTTTGTTCGCCTTGGCTTTCGCATCATCATGCGAACCAAACCGATAACCGAACTCTTCCTTGGCACAATCAAGCGCCAGGCTCTCCAGTTGCTCTACCGCCATCTGTCGCAAATCATCGGATCGATGCACAAAATCACCTCTGTCCTTGTCACAATGGCCGCGAACGTGTTTCGACCGACAAACTGTCTTTACCCGTCACAATGACGCTCGCCGACCTTTTCTGTCCAGCCAAGGGGTCCTTTTGCGAAGCCGGAACCCGACCCCGCGAACCTCACGCCCGATCCACGCGTCAAACTATCAGACGTGTCGACCGACCATCCGCACCCGGACAGGAAGCTTATACGCCACGCGAGCAAAACATTCACGCGCTGCGGCCTGGGAAACCCCAGCCAATTCAAACAGAACCTTCCCGGGACGAACAACCGCAACCCAGTGGTCGGGCTCACCCTTACCGGTACCCATTCGCGTTTCCAGCGGACGGGCCGTCATAGGCTTGTTCGGGAAAATCCGAATATACAACTTACCTTCACCGCGAACATACTGCGTGGCGGCCACGCGGCAGGCTTCAATGGTATTACCGCGAATGTGTCCCGCATCCATCGTCTGCAGACCCCATTCTCCGAAGGCCACTGTGGCCCCTCGGGTGGCATTACCTTTTACGCGCCCTCTTTGCTCTTTGCGATGCTTGACCCGCTTGGGCATGAGAGCCATCGTTCACCTCCTCGTCGCCTAAATCGATCCACACCTTGACGCCAATTGTACCCATCGTCGTTCTCGCAACGGCGAGACCGTAATCAATTCGCTTTCGCAACGTTGACAACGGAATCGAACCGCGACTGGCCTTCTCAGTTCGGGACATTTCCGCCCCGCCCAATCGACCCGACAACTCGATCTTGACGCCGTCAACGCCCGCTTCCATCGACTGATCAAGCGACCGCTTAATCACTTTCCGGAAACTGCCTCGTTTCACCAACTGCTGAGCAATATCTTCCGCGACGAGCATGGCACTCCGGAACGGCTGCCCAATCTCGACAATCTTCAGGTCCATATGCCGGCCCGTCAGATCTTCAAGCTCCGTCTTCAGCCGGTCAACTTCTTGCCCCTTGCGACCGATGATGATCCCCGGACGTGCTGTATGCACGTGGCAGATCACCTGATCACGAGTTCGCTCGATCTCGACTTTATGAATCGCCGCAAATTCGTAGCGTTTTTTGATGAACGCGCGAATCTTCGAGTCCTCAATCAGCAGATCGCCGAATTCGGCCTTGGTCGCGTACCAGCGACTTCTCCACTCTTCGACAATCCCCAACCGAAAACCGGTAGGTCGAACCTTCTGGCCCATATGCCGAGTTCTCCCTCGCGCCGTCACCTGACGCGTCACGTTAACATTCAGACAGATCGACCACTGCCCCAACCGAAGCCGGGCAACACTTATCCAACACGAATCACTACGCCAACTTTGACTCTAAGCCAATGGTGATGTGTGTGAACCGCTTCTTAATCATGAAGCCCATCCCGCGGGCGTGCGGCTGAATTCGTTTCAGCGTCGGGCCGGAACCCGCCGTTGCCGTCGAAACGAACAACGCACCCACATTACGCTCGCCGCGGTCCTCCGCATTGGCTCGCGCACTCTTGATGAGCTTCTCAACCATCCGAGCGCTACGATTCGGAATGAAACGCAACGCGTCCAAACCGGCATCGACCGTCTTGCCCCGAACGAGATCCAACACGTGGTGAACCTTCGTCGGCGCGATACGAGCGTATTTAAGCTTCGACATGTAAATCATAATATCACCGAACCGAAAGGTTACTTGTTCCCTTTGTTTCCATGACCACGGAACAGCCGAGTCAGCGAGAACTCACCCAACTTGTGACCGACCATCTCTTCAGTCACGTACACGCTGATGTGCTGTTTGCCGTTGTGCACGAGAAACGTGTGTCCCACGAACTCAGGCGAAATCGTCGATCGCCGAGCCCAAGTCTTGATTGGTTCTTTCTTGCGAACCGCATCAAGCTTCTCGATCTTGGAGATCAAGCCCGCATCGATATACGGGCCTTTTTTAAGTGAACGTGACATCCGGAATTTCCAACAATGAACTAAGTACTGACGTGAATCTCAAACCCGGACCAATCAGAGCTTCAACTGGCCATAACGAACCGACTTACGCCGACGGATAATGGCATTCTTCGTTGGCTTCCGCGGGTTACGCGTACGACCACCCTTCGCCAGCTTTCCGGTCGGACTCACGGGGTGACGTCCACCAGATCGGCGGCCTTCACCACCACCCATCGGGTGAGCAACTGGGTTCATTGCAGAACCGCGGACGTATGGACGAATCCCCATCCATCGCACCCGCCCAGCTTTCGCCAGCACTCGGCTCGAATGCTCTGAGTTACCCACTCGGCCGATCGTCGCTCGGCAAGACGCTGGCACGCGTCGCACTTCGCCCGAAGGCAGAGTGATCTGAGCCCAAGCACCTTCCGTCGCATTGAACACCGCAGATGTCCCAGCACTGCGACACAACTGTGCCCCTTTGCCGGGTTGCAATTCGATATTGTGAATCACCGTTCCGGTTGGAATGCGATTCAATGGCAATGTGTTACCAACCTTTGGCTCGCTGTCGGGACCGCTCGAGACAGTCACGCCCGCAACAAGGCCTTCAGGAGCGATAATATAACGCTTTTCGCCGTCGCTGTATTGCAACAAAGCAATTCGCGAGCTGCGATTTGGATCATACTCAATGTGCGTCACCAACGCGCTGCACTCGTCCTTATCGCGTCGGAAATCGATCAGCCGATACATCCGCTTATGACCGCCGCCACGATGACGCGTCGTAATCTTCCCCTGGAAGTTGCGACCGCCCTTTTTCTTGACCGGCTCAAGCAGTGACTTTTCTGGCTTCTTCTTGCGGTCTGTGATTTCCTTGAAATCACTAACCATGCCGCCACGGCGTCCAGCGCTGGTCGGCTTATAGAATCGCATACCCATCGTCAGATCCCTCGAATCTCAATTCTCAAAAGAATGCAATGCGATCATCGGCACTCAGAACCACAATGGCCTTCTTGGTGTCTGCTGCCGTCGTTTCACGCATCTTGTGACGACGAGGCTTGCCAACTCGATTCATCGTCTTGACACTGACGACCTTCACACCCCACAACTCTTCCACAGCCGCACGGATATCCGTTTTGGTTGAGGACTTATTGACGAGAAACGTATAGACGTTTCTGCGTTCAACCAGGTGCGTCGCCTTTTCGGTGACGTGCGCCCTGAGAATCACATTGTATACGCTTAACGCGTTCGAGTGTTCCGCAGCCACAATCTGCCTTCCCTCATCCACAAACCAACAACTTCGACACACACGACTGACACTGACCGCAGTTCAACTACCGGGCCAGCAGCCGATCGAGGGCCGCTTTTGTAATCACGAACCGCTTCCGACCAAGAACGCTTAACGCATTCAACTCGTCGCAAGGAGCTACCGAAAATTTCGGCAGATTCCGGCACGACTTCCAAACGACAGGATCATGCTTGTCGATCGCCAGCATGCAAGACGTCTCGGCAAATCCCAATGCCTTGACCATGCCATGAATTGCACTCGTCTTCGGTGCCTCCATCTTGATCGAATCAACAACTGTCACTTCGTCGTCAACGAACTTCGACAGAATCGCCATCCGCGTTGCCAACCGAAGCGACTTGGCAGGCATCCGATAGCCCCAATCTTTCGGTCGCTTCGCAAAACAGTGACCACCGCCTCGCCGAACAGGAGTCCGCTTATTACCCATACGGGCATTACCGGTCCCCTTCTGCTTGTACATCTTCTTGCCGCTGCCAGACACTTCGGCACGCGACTTCGTCTTCGCCGTACCAACGCGCAGATTCGCCTGATACATCACGACCGCTTCATGAAGCAGAACTTCATTCACGCGATCAGCAATCTTTGCCAGATCCAACGAGTACGACTCACCGGTTGACTGACCAGTCTGCGAATAGACAGGCAATGTATGCATTGAAATAACCCCGACCCAAACACCACTCAAAACGACCACAACCGCAGGCCACTCAACAACAGATCAATAACAGTTCGTTGGACGAACCATCACATACCCGCCAGAGAACCCAGGAACCGCGCCGCGAATGAGCAGCAAATTCCGATCTGCATCAACCGACACAACCTTCATCCGACGCACAGTCGCACGCTTGCCGCCGTACCGACCTGGCATCTTGGTACCCTTGAACACCTTACCGGGATCCGTACTTTGACCAGTCGAACCACCGGACCGATGCACTTTCTTCACTCCGTGACTTGCACAGACACCACCGAAGTTGTGTCGCTTCATCACACCTGCGAATCCGCGGCCCTTCGACACGCCCGTCACGTCGACATGAGCGACTTCAGCAAACTCACCGGCCGTCAACACATCGCCAACGGCTGGCTGAGCCCCGCCACCCTCTGTGCGAAACTCGCGGACAAATCGGAACGCGCCGTCACCGCCACTCAACACCGACTTTTCAACCAGCCCCGAGAGCACACCCGCCACATGCCCGGACTCGGATCGCGAACACAGCCGTCGCGGCTTTGCTCCGAAACCAAGCTGAACAGCTTCATAGCCATCCTTTGCGACCGTCCGAACCTGCAGCACGGCACATGGACCAACCTTAACGACAGTGACCGGAACTTCCGCCCCAGCCGCATCGTAAATCTGCGTCATCCCAACCTTGGAACCCAGCAAGCCAGCCACCATGAGCCTAACCCTTCTTCCAACACAGTCACGGGAAGCAAATCCCGCAGACACCCGCCAGACAGCACTAGCGGCCGACCTTACCAGACACCACGCGACACCAACCACCTTAGCCGGCAGACGCCTTAATCTTGACGTCAACACCCGCAGGCAGCGACAGCTTATTCAACGCGTCGACAGTCTTACCCGTCGGCTGAATAATGTCGATCAACCGCTTATGAGTCCGAATCTCGAATTGCTCTCGAGACTTCTTATCAATATGCGGGCTTCTCAACACCGTGTACCGTTCGATACGGGTCGGCAGAGGCACGGGACCGTGCACAACCGCTCCCGTTCGCTTCGCGGTATCCACAATCTCAGCGGCCGATTGATCCAGTACGGAATGATCGTAAGCCTCCATCCGGATCCGAATTCGATCTTGCTTAATGGCGCTCACTCGAAAATCCCTGTACACGCACTTTGATGCTGTTGAACTTCATTTTCCACCCCAGACAACCAAACTGAGGCAGCTCACCCCGCGATGTTGGCAGCTATTAGCCACCATGAGAGCGGACATTGTCGTTAGAACGAACACTGTACCGACAGAACCTCTGCGGCGACCGCACGGCGGGGGATCGGAGATAGTATTGATGCTAGCGAACATTGTCAACGAAGCCCTTGCGGTTTCTGGTTGTTTTCGCAAACAGCCTGAAAACAAGGGCAAAACCGGCAGATTTCACCCCAACATTTCCTCAAGAACCCGCGCCGGCGCCTCATCAAACCGGAGCGGCTCCATGGAGTACGACGCGCGCCCTTGAGACAAACTTCGCACGTCGTTGGAGTACCCAAACATCGTAGCCAAAGGCGCCTCGGCGTCGATGACCACTAAATTATTGCGCAATTCTGTATTCACAATCATTGCGCGACGCGAATTGAGATCCGCCGAGACATTGCCGACAAATCCATCTGGCGTAACGACTTCCAACTTCATGATCGGCTCGAGCAGGACCGTGCCGGCCTTCTCCAGCGTCTGGCGAAACGCCATGGCCGCCGCGTATTGCAACGCCGCTTCAGTCGTCTCACCCTCGCGCCAGCCCACCCCCAGAATCGTCAACTTGATATCGTGCAGCGGAAAACCCACCGCCCCGCTACCGCCAAGCTGCTCCTGAAGCGACCGAACGAGCGTCACTTGCAGCGCCTCCGGCAAATCCCCCGGCTTCAACTGATTGACCACCGTCACGGCCGCAGACTTTGGGTCGGGTTCGATCCGAATCTTGACCGCCGCGAACTGATTCGCCCCCCCAACCTGCCGCTCAATCCGACTTTCCGCCTCGGCCGCCGAACGAACACTCTCCCGATAAGTCACGCGCGGACGGTGCGTGCGAATCTTGAGCTTGAAATCGCGCTCAATCCGCTTACTGATAATCTCCAGGTGCAACTCGCCCATCCCACTAATAATGGTTTGGCCGGTCTCTTCGCTTGAGTTCCGCGAAAACGTGGGATCCTGCTTCGCCATCAACGTCAGAACTTCTTCGAGCTTTTTCCGATCAGCACTACTCTCCGGCTCAATCGCCATCGAGATCACCGACTCCGGAAACTCAATCGACTCCAACAAAATCGGATTCAGCGGATCACAGAGTGTGTCTCCCGTCACTGATTCTTTGGGCCCAACCACACCCACAATGTCGCCCGCCGATGCCTCTTCAAGCTTTTCACGTGAGTCGGCCTGTATCCTCCAAAGCTGACTCACCAGCTCTTTTCCACCCGTCCTCGGATTCAGCAACCGTGATCGGCTCTTCAGGACGCCCGAGTAAATCCGGATGAAACAAAGCTCAGTGTGCTCATCAATGTGAATTTTGAAGACCAGCCCGCAGAATGGCTCCTTGTCCGACGGCTTCCGAACCTCTTCCTTATCCTTTTTAGGATTTGGATTGCGCCCCTTCACCGGCGGCAAATCGTCAGGACTTGGCAGGTAGCGAATCACGGCATCCAGAATCGGCTGCACACCCACATAGTCTAATGACGCGCCGCACAACACCGGCTGAAGCTGACACGTAATCACCGCCTTGCGAAGAACACGAATCACCTGATCGGGAGGCAGATCACCAGTTTCGTCAAATATCGCAAACGCATCATCATCCAGCAGGGCGATCGCATCGATCAAACGCGCTCGCCATTCCTGAGCCCGATCGACCTCAGCCTCGGGAATCGGCTCAACTCGAATCTCGCGTCCCTGATTCTCTCGACTGAAGTAGAGCGCCTTCATCTCGATCAGATCGATCACGCCGCAAAACCCGTTCGGGCGATCGACGGGCCCTTCACCGATGGGTAGCTGCAACGCAACCGGATTCGCATGTAATCGATTCTCGATCTGCCCGAACACGCGCTCGAAGCCAGCTCCGATCCGATCCATCTTGTTGATGAAGCAGACTCGCGGCACGCGATAGTGATCCGCCTGCCGCCACACCGTCTCACTCTGAGCCTCAACACCCTCGACGGCACTAAAGACGACAACACCGCCATCGAGCACCCGCAAGCTTCGCTCAACCTCGGCGGTAAAGTCCACGTGACCAGGCGTATCGATGATATTGACAACATGCCCCTGCCACTTGCAGGAAATGGCGGCCGAATAAATCGTAATCCCGCGTGCCGCTTCTTCCGGATCGAAGTCCGTCACCGTCGTGCCGGCATCCACATCTCCCATGCGATGCGTCGCTCCGGCATAGAACAGGATTCGCTCTGTGGTCGTGGTCTTACCGGCATCAATGTGAGCAATGATCCCGATGTTGCGAATCTGTTGAATATCCGTGGCCACGATCAGGCCTCCGTCGTGAAGTCTTGATACAAAGAGACCCGGTATCACTGGATACCGGGTCTTGATGATAACTCAGATTCCGCCATCGATCAGCACAAGGCCGTGAGGCGAATAGGCAAACCGTCCGAAGGCGATTACCACGCGAAGTGGGCAAAGGCCTTGTTCGCGTCGGCCATACGATGCACGTTTTCGCGCTTCGTGATCGCCGCACCTTCACGTCGATAAGCGGCCATTAACTCTTCGGCCAAGCGTCGGTTCATTGGACGCCCTTTCTTATCGCGACAAACTTCCAGAATCCAGCGGATCGCCAGCGTCTGCTGACGCTTGGAATTCACAGGAGTCGGCACCTGGTAGTTCGCACCACCAACGCGCTTTGACTTCACTTCCAGCGACGGCCGACAATTCTCGACCGCGACGGTAAAGATTTCGACGGGCTCTTTGTCGGGAATCTTTTCGGCGATCAGATCCATCGCATCGTAGAACGATCGCTGAGCGACGCTCTTCTTGCCGTCGTGCATCAGACAGTTGATGAACTTCGACACAAGCTTCGAACCATAGCGTGGATCTGGGGCCAATTGCGATCGACTGCGTGTGAACTTATCTGCCATGTTTGATTCTTTTTCCGCAATAACTCAGCGAACATCTCAACGGGCCAGCACGAACACGACCCGATATTAACTCGTCGCCCCAAACACCACGATCGTTCGCGAGTGCCATCCGACAAACGCTCGACCGGCAGCGATTTACTTGGGTCGCTTGGCACCGTAACGGCTGCGAGCTTGCATACGCTTGGCAACGCCCAACGTATCCAGCACCCCGCGGATGATCTTGTAACGAACCCCTGGCAAGTCGCGAACACGACCACCGCGAACCAGCACGATCGAGTGTTCTTGCAGGTTGTGGCCTTCACCGGGGATGTAAGCCGTGACTTCTTTTCCATTCGAAAGACGAACACGGGCCACCTTACGCAGCGCAGAGTTCGGCTTCTTCGGGGTGACCGTTTTCACCAACAGACACACACCGCGTTTCTGCGGGCAACCTTCCAACACCGGAGTCTTGGTGCGAACGGGTTGATGTTTTCGCGGTTTGCGAATCAGTTGATTGATCGTCGGCATTCTTTTACCTGTGTCTTATCGATGAGGCGGCTTCCGGCCCAACGCGCACTACTGAACGTTTGGTGGGAAACCATAGAGTGTAAATTTCAACCGCCAGAACTTCAAGCTTGGCTGTGAGAGTCCTGTATTTGTCCTCGATTTTTAAATTCACTTCACCCCCAAAACGGGTTCCAAGAACCCATTTTCCGGGGTGATCCGCGAATTTACTTGTTGTCCGTCATCGTATTCGTCAAATCCGGCTCGTTCAGCAAGTTGGCACGAGCAGCCAAGATGCGGTCACGCTCGGCATAAATTTCGGCCAACGCTTCCGGCTTGATCTTCACTTCCGACTGCTGATGCAGTTGGAAACCGGTCCCTGCCGGAATCAAGTGGCCAAGAATCACGTTTTCCTTCAAACCAACCAGATTGTCGATCTTGCCAGCGATGGCCGCCTCGGTCAGCACCTTGGTCGTTTCCTGGAAACTCGCTGCCGAAATAAAGCTGTCGCTCTGAACAGCCGCCTTCGTGATCCCCAGCAACTGGGTGCTCGCATTGGCGGGCTTCGGCTTGGCCGTCTTGATCAGCGAACCATTCGATCCTTCGATTTCGCGATTCACTTGTTCGATGGTTTCCAGAGGAACCACATCGCCTTCGTGGAATTCCGAATCCCCAGGATCGGACACCCGCCCACTGGATTGCAGCTTCTGGTTCATCTTACGGAACTCGAAGCGGTCAACCAGCACGCCTGGCAGCATCACTGTATCACCCACATCTTCGACCTTCAGCTTACGCAACATCTGCGACAGCACGATCTCAATGTGCTTGTCGTCGATCACCACGCGCTGTGAACGGTACACGGTCTGAATTTCGTGTAGCAGGTACTGCTGCACGGCTTCTTCACCGCTCACCCTCAGAATGTCGTGTGGAACCAACGGACCACGAACCAGTGCGTCCCCGGCCCGCACCTGATCCTTGGCATGCACCAGCAACTGCTTGCCGTGCGGAATGACGTGTTCCTTCTCGGTACCATCGGCACCGCGAACGATGATGATTCGCTTGCCGCGTTTCTTCTCGGCGACAAGTTCCACTTCACCGTCGATCTCCGCGATGATCGCGGGCTCTTTCGGCTTCCGTGCTTCGAACAGCTCGGTGACTCGCGGAAGACCACCAGTGATGTCCTGCGTACCCGACGTTTCTCGCGGATTCTTCGCCAAAACCGTACCAGCGGAAATCTGCTGACCTTCCAGCACTTCGATACTCGCACGTTCCGGCAAGTAGTAGAAGTCGAGAATCTTGCCGGTCGAATCTTCCAGCACGATCTGCGGATGCAGGTCGCCCTTGTGCTCGATCACGGTCTTACGAATATTGCCGCTTGGATCCTTCTCGGATCGAATCGATTGTCCTTCGATCAAGTCTTCGAACCGAACGCGACCGCCGACTTCGCAGAGAATCGGAATCGAGTGCTGATCCCACGTGCAAAGCACCTGGCCCACAGCCACGTTTTCGTTCTCGGCAACCTGCAACACAGCCCCGGTGGGAACCGTGTAGCGTTCGAGTTCGCGATCCTTCGAATCCACAACAAGGATCTCACCGTTTCGACCGAGCACCACGCTCTTGCCGTCGGCGTTCACCACGCTGCGAATTCGAGCAAGTCGCACATGACCGGCACGACGCGACTTGATTTCGCTTTCCTGAATGTCCTTGATCGCGACGCCCCCGATATGGAACGTACGCATCGTCAACTGTGTACCAGGCTCACCGATACTCTGAGCGGCGATGATCCCGACCGCCAGACCTTCTTCGACCAGCGAACCAGTCGACAAGTCCATCCCGTAACACAGACGACACATCCCCAGATCGGACTCGCATGTCATCGGGCTGCGGACCTGGATCTTCTCCAGTCCCATCTCTTCAATCTTGCGAGCGATATCCACCGTGATCATCTCGTCTTCGCGAACGATGACTTCGTCCGTGATCGGATTCACAATGTTCTGCCGACTGACACGACCACGAATCGCGTCAGCCAGGCTGACTTCGACTTTCTCGCCTCGATAGACCACACCGCGGGTAATCCCCTTGGTGGTTCCGCAGTCATGCGAAGTGACGACCATGTTCTGGCAGATGTCTGCGAGCTTACGGGTCAAGTAACCGCTGTCTGCCGTCTTCAAAGCAGTATCGGCCAGACCCTTACGCGCACCGTGCGTCGAGCTGAAGTATTCCAGCACCGACAGACCTTCGCGGAAGTTCGCCTTAATCGGGGTTTCGATGATTTCGCCGCTTGGCTTGGCCATCAAACCACGCATCCCGGCAAGCTGTCGGATCTGCTCCTGACCCCCTCGAGCACCCGAGTCGGCCATCAGATACACGGGGTTCACATAGTGCCCGTTATCACGATGGTCGTTCTTGAACGCTTCCATCATCGCGATCTTGATTTGATCGCTGGCATGCGTCCAGGTATCGAGAACCTGTTCATACCGTTCCTTGGCCGTGATCACACCCTTCTCATACAGCTTCTGCTTCTTGAGAACCGTGGCCTCGGCAGCCAGAATCACCTTTTCCTTGTTGTCCGGAGTCTTCAGATCGCTGGCGGCGAACGACAGACCACTGCGGGTCGATTCCCGGAAGCCAACTTCCTTCATCCGGTCAAGCAGCTTGATCGTTTGACGTCGTCCCAACTCCAGGTAGCAGTCGGAAATGACGTTCGCCAAATCCTTGTTCTTCATCGTCTGGTTGTAGAACGCCATCTTCGGAGGAAGGATGTCGTTGAACATGATCCGCCCGACGCTGGTCTCGACGACGCCACCCAAGGTGTAATCGTCCGAACCTTCGCCCTTGACGCGTTTGTCCTTCGGCATCCGAACCTTGATCGCGGTGTGCAGCGTGACCTTGCCCAACAAAAAGGCCGTGTGCACTTCTTGCGTCGAGGCAAAGATCATCCCATCACCAGGCCGGTCGGCCTTCTTCAATGTGACGTAGTAGCAACCCATCACGATATCTTGTGACGGACTGATGATCGGGGCACCGTTCGACGGACTGAAGATGTTATTGGTCGACATCATCAGGGTCGTGGCTTCGACTTGAGCTTCGATCGACAGCGGCAAGTGCACAGCCATCTGATCGCCGTCGAAGTCGGCGTTAAAGCCCTTACACACCAGCGGGTGAATTCGAATGGCGTTTCCTTCGACCAGGATTGGTTCGAACGCCTGAATACCCATTCGGTGCAGCGTGGGAGCTCGGTTCAACAACACCGGATGATTGGTGATGACCTCTTCGAGAATATCCCACACCTCTTCGTCACGTCGTTCCAGCATTCGCTTGGCGCTCTTGATGGTATCGGCGTGGCCGAGTTCCTTGAGCCGACGAATGATGAACGGCTGGTACAGTTCGAGCGCGATCTTTTTCGGCAGACCACACTGATGCAGTTCCAGGTTCGGACCGACGACGATCACGCTTCGGGCGGAATAGTCGACGCGCTTACCCAGCAGGTTCTCGCGGAACCGCCCCTGCTTACCCTTGATCATGTCGGTCAAGGATTTCAGAGGACGGTTCGACGACCCCAGCACTGGTCGCTTACAACGATTATTATCAAACAACGCATCCACCGATTGCTGCAGCATGCGCTTTTCGTTGCGCACGATGACTTCGGGGGCATTGAGGTCAACCAGTTTTTTCAACCGGTTGTTGCGGTTGATAATACGACGATACAGGTCGTTCAAATCGCTCGTTGCGAAGTTACCTGAATCGAGCAAAACCAACGGCCGCAAATCCGGCGGGATCACGGGAACGCAGTCCAGTACCATCCATTCGGGCTTGTTGTCGCTGTCGCGCAGTGCTTCGGCGATCTTGAGCCGCTTGATCAGCTCTTTCTTCTTCTGCTGGCTGGATGTCTTCTTCAGCTCAATGCGGAGCTGCTCCGAGAGCTCCCGCAGATTCAACCCGGTCAGCAACTTCTTGACAGCATCGGCACCCATTTCGATTTCGAAGGTGCCTTCGCCATACTTCGCCCGAGCCTGACGCGCTTCTTCTTCCGTCAGCAACTGCCCCTTCCGCAGCGGGGTATCGCCGGGGTCGAGAACGATGTAATCCTGGAAGTAGACGACCTTTTCCAGCGCGGTCGTCTTCACATTCAGCAAGGCACCCAGACGGCTGGGCATCGACTTGAAGAACCAGATATGGACGACGGGCGCCGCCAGTTCGATATGCCCCATGCGCTTGCGACGCACACGACTGTGGGTGACCTTCACGCCGCAGCGATCGCAGATCATCCCTTTGTACTTCATCCCGCGATATTTACCGCAAGCGCATTCCCAGTCCTTTTCAGGCCCAAAGATCCGCTCGCAGAACAAACCGTCACGCTCGGGGCGATAGGTTCGGTAGTTGATGGTTTCTGGCTTTTTGACTTCGCCAAAGGACCAGCCGCGGATGTCTTGCGGACTGGCCAAACCAATCTTGATTGCTGAATACTCGTTGACGCGATCGTATGTGGTTTCACCGACGCTCACGGCGTGCTCCTTCGTTTGGCAGGCGGGAAGTCGAATTGTTCGGACGTTGAAAGCGGCCTGAATCGTCGGCCGGCTCAAATCCTGACGGATGAAGCCGGCAGCGGACGACGATCCATGACTTCAGAAACAGCTCAGGTCGGGCTCTTTTCGAGCTGCATGTTTAAGCACAGCCCGCGAATTTCGTTATTCAGCACTTCGAAGCTGGCGGGGGTACCCGCCTCCAGAGTGTTTTCACCCTTGACCATCGATTCGTAGATTTTCGTACGTCCCTCCACATCGTCACTCTTCACCGTCAACAATTCTTGCAGAATGTAGGCTGCACCGTACGCTTCAAGCGCCCACACTTCCATCTCACCGAATCGCTGACCGCCGAACCGCGCCTTACCACCCAGTGGCTGCTGCGTGATCAGCGAGTACGGTCCAGTGGCTCGTGCGTGTACCTTGTCTTCGACCAAGTGGTGCAGTTTGAGCATGTAGATATAACCCACGGTCGTCTTCTGCTCGAACGGCTCGCCCGTGCGTCCGTCGTGCAGCTGCGCCTTGCCGTCTTCAGGCAAACCCGCCTCGACCAGCAATGCGCGGACCGTATCTTCTGAAGGGCTGTCGAACACCGGACTGCGAACCTTGAAGCCCAGCTTCGCGGCGGCCCACCCCAAGTGTGTCTCCAGAATCTGACCCACGTTCATACGGCTCGGCACGCCCAGCGGATTCAGAATGATGTCGACGGGCGTTCCGTCAGCCAGGAACGGCATGTCTTCCTCGGGCAGGATCTTCGAGATCACCCCCTTGTTACCGTGCCGACCAGCCATCTTGTCACCGACCGAAATCTGTCGTTTCGACGCGACATAGACTTTCACCATCTGCAACACGCCGCTTGGCAATTCATCGCCACGCTTCATCGTGTTCAGCTTGCGGTCACGGGAATCAATCGCATCTTCAACAGGCGTCCATTGTTCTTTGATGACCTTCTTACATTCCGAACGCTTCTGCGGGCTCTTGATATCGAGCGTCTCGAACTTGCCTAGGAAATTCTCGGCATAAGTCGCAACGAACTTATCATCCGCGATCGTCCGGATGTCGCGGCCGTCGTCGTCCGTCAGCTTCTTCTCGAGAGCCTTCTCGAATTCCTTGAGGAACTCGCGGAACGCTGCCGCCACTGCTTCATTTCCGCTGTCTTCAACCTTTTTCAGGTCCGCTTCAAACTTCTTGCGGTCACCTTCTGACAGGCTCATCCGGCGTGAGAACTTCTCGGTATGAATTACGATCCCTTCGGTACCGCTCGGTACTTCCAGCGATTCGTTCTTCACGTCTTCCCCTGCCCGACCGAAGATCGCATGCAGCAGCTTTTCTTCCGGCGTCAATTCGGTCTTCGCTTTCGGCGAAACCTTACCAACCAGAATGTCGCCAGGCTCGACATACGTCCCGATCTTGACGATCCCTTCTTCATCGAGATGGCGCAATGCCTTCTCGCTGACGTTCGGAATGTCTCGCGTAAACTCTTCACGGCCCAGTTTGGTTTCGCGAACTTCGACGTCGAACTCGTCGATGTGGATGGACGTGTAAACGTCTTCCTTCACCAGACGCTCCGACAGAATGATCGCATCTTCAAAGTTGAAGCCGTCGAACGACATGAATGCCACAAGCACGTTACGACCAAGAGCCAACTCGCCCTTCGACGTTGCCGCACTGTCACACAGAATTTCGCCCTTCTTGACTCGCTGACCAACCTTGACGATCGGCCGCTGGTTCAGACAGGTTCGCTCATTCAGACCAGTGTACTTACGCAGCGGGAACGACTTTCCTTCGAGCTCAATTCGATCCGCATCGACATACGTGATCTTTCCGGACTTCTCGGCTCGCAGCACCATCCCCGAACTCTCGGCCACGGCGCTCTCAAGGCCTGTCCCGACCAGTGGCGATTCAGCCACCAGCAGCGGAACGCCTTGCCGTTGCATGTTCGAACCCATCAGTGCGCGGTTCGCATCGTCGTGCTCAAGGAACGGAATCAAACCGGCAGACACACCAACCATCTGGCATGGCGACACGTCGATGTAGTGCACATCGGTCGCAGCAATCCACACCACGTCATTATGGAATCGCGCCATCACGCGATCGTCGGCAATCTTGCCATCGCGGACCGTCGTATCAGCAGGAGCGATAAAGACTCGTGATTCTTCATCAGCTCGCAGCCACTTGACTTCTTCGCTCACTTTACGCTCAACGACCGAGCGATACGGTGTAATCAAGAACCCGTAATCATCGACCTTTGCGAAGATACTAAGGCTCGAGATCAAACCGATATTCGTACCTTCAGGCGTTTCAATTGGACAGATACGCCCGTAGTGCGAGATATGAACGTCGCGGACTTCGAAGCCGGCACGCTTTCGATTCAAGCCGCCAGGTCCAAGAGCACTCAGTCGACGCTCGTGCGTCAACGTTGCCAAAGGATTCGTCTGATCGACGACCTGCGACAATTCGCCGCGGCCGAAGAAGTACTCAATCGCGGCCGACACGCTCTTCGGATTCACCAGCGTTCGCGGTGACATTTCTTCGACGTCCTTCATCTGCATCCGCTCTTGTACCGTGCGTCGCAGCTTCAGGAAGCCTTTTCGAATTTCTTCCGCGGCCAATTCGTCGATCGTCCGCAGGCGACGATTTCCGAGGTTATCGATATCGTCCACATGTGCGACCGAATCACCAATTCGCAGCTTGATAACGTAGCGGATCGAGTTGACGATATCTTCCGCCTTCAACGTCATTTCCGTATCAGGAACGTCCTGATCGAACTTGCGATTGATGCGGAACCGTCCAACGCGGCCCAATCGATATCGATTCGCGTCAAAGAACTTCTCATTGAACAGCTCAATCGCCTTCTCAAGCTGTGGAGGATTTCCGGGACGCAATCGCTGATAGATTCGCAGCAACGCGTCTTCGTGCGTGACCGTCGGATCTTCAAGAATGCTGGACAGCGCCAGAGCATCATCCATCTCTTCGATGATATCCACCGACTTCAGACCCGACGTCCGAATCTCTTCGACCGCCGACTTCGTGATCACGTGGCCCAATTCGACAATGATCTCGCCGACCTTCTCGTGCTTGGCGGGGTACACGATTTCGTCAGCCGCATACTTGCCGAGCAGTGATGCGTAGACATCGTCCTTGCCAAACTTCACCGTCGCGGTCTTATAGAACAGCTTCACCAGGGCGGCGCTGCTACCGTACTCGGGATTCATTGCCCGCAGGAACGTCATCGCCGAAAATTTTCCGCTCTGGTCAATTCGTACACCCAGCGTATCGCGTTTGCTGATGACGATTTCGATCCAGCTTCCGCGTTCCGGAATCACGCGGCAAGAAAATTGTTTTCGTTCGCCAGGCTCTGCGCCCTGCACGAAGTCCACACCGGGAGAACGGTGCAACTGGCTCACCACGACGCGCTCGGCGCCGTTAATGATGAACTCGCCGCCGCCAATCATAATTGGCATATCGCCGAGGTAAACTTCCTCTTCAATCGGCTGCTCTTTCACGAGCCGCAGCCAGATCCGGAAGGGGCGACCGAACGTCAATCGCAGCTGGCGACACTCCAACTGGGTATAGCGTGGTTTGCCCAATTCGTATTTAATGTACTCGAGTCGGTACTTCCCGTCGTAACTTTCAATCGGGAAGACTTCACGCAGAATTGCCTCGAGTCCTTCGTCCTTTCGCTCGCGCGCGTCAGCTTCCAATTGGAGAAAACGGACATATGAATCGGTCTGAATCTTTGTCAGATCCGAGATTTCAAATGTGCCCTGAATTGAACCGTAATTGCGAATTTCATTGGTCTGAACAACTCGAGTGGCAGGAATCGGCATCGATCAAAATCCCTTCAGGGTAACCCGAACCGAGCGCGTCCGCCGCGAACACCAAGACAACCCCGCCGCCGGGACGCCTTGAATGACCGTGGCACAAGGAACTGGTCAAGATCACTGCGGCATCAATTGCCGCAAAAACCACGAATGCACGCGATGCCCCGAAGCTCCGGGTCACTCATCGCGACACTCTTCTTACAACTACGCACCTGACGGCCCGAAGCCGCACAAGTGCTTCAAGTACAAGAGCGATCAGCCCGGAAAGAGCCAAGCGTCTCTCCGGGCCAATCAAGTCACCAAATTCAAGAAGTACGAGTCAGCACAGTATGGTTTGGGCAGCAAAGAGACGAACGAAACTGAGTTACTTGATCTCGCAAGTACCGCCGGCTTGTTCGATTTCGGCCTTCAACTTCTTAGCTTCGTCTTCGGAAACACCGGTCTTCAGTGGCTTAGGCACACCTTCGACCAGGTCCTTAGCTTCTTTCAAGCCCAGACCGGTTGCTCCACGAACAACCTTGATCACATTGATCTTGGCGTCGCCGAATCCGGTCAGAACCACGTCGAACTCGGTCTTGGCTTCAGCAGCAGGAGCAGCCCCGCCACCAGCACCAGGAGCAGCGGCCATAACGACCCCGCCACCGGCGGGCTCAATCCCGTGGACTTCCTTCAAATAATCGGACAGCGCCTTCGCTTGCAACAGTGTCAGGCCCACGATCTTGTCGCCCAACTCTTTCGTTGCGGCGTCAAACGTCGCTTCGGTCATACCAGTTCAACCTTTCTAAACTCACACAAACAGAATCGTCCCAAGTCGAATTCCAGACCGCCCAAACCATCCGAGCGACATTCTTGTTCGACTATTCCGCACGCTCACTCAGCGTTTTCACTTGTCCAGCCAGTTTACCCCCGGCACCCAAGACAGCTCCCGACACGCGGGCTCCTGGTGACAGAATCAGGCCAACCAACTGCGACAGCATTTCCTTACGACCAGGGCTCTTGCTGAGCGTTTCCACGTCTGGAGCGGTCAACGGGGTCTCGCCGAGCCCGCCACCTTTAATCTCCAGCACTTTGATCTTCGTGGCCCATTCCGTCAACTCACGCGACAACGCGACGATGTCTTCACCGCCGAATGCCAACGTCGACGGACCGACCAATGCCTGGCCGACACCCGACAGACCAATCTGACCCAAGGCCCGACGCGCCACAGCGTTCTTGACCCCAAGCAGACGAATATTCTTCTTTCGCAGAGCCAGACGCAATCGGTTCGCGCTGACCGCGTCAACCTTCGATACGTCGAGGACCACCACTTCACGACAATCACCGACAACCTTTTGGATGCCGTCGATCATCAAATCTTTGACTAGCTTGCTCATGAGATTCTAACCAACCGGAAGGAATTTCGAATGTCGACTAGACAGCCACAGTGATGCTGGGCGTCATCGTTGCGCCGATACAGATATTGCGAATGTACTGACCCTTCGACGTCGCTGGCTTCAGCGATCGAATGTACTTCAGCAACGCTTCGACGTTCTCAACCAGCTTCTGGTGATCAAACGACAAGCGCCCGACGACGCAGTGAACATTTCCGCCAGCATCGACGCGGAACTCAACCTTACCTGCCTTGTACTCTTTCACCGCGGACGCAACGTCCTGGGTCACGGTGCCGGCTCGAGGCGATGGCATCAAACCGCGAGGGCCCAACACCTTACCGAGTGGACCGACGACACCCATCATGTCCGGCGTGGCAATCGCCACGTCGAAATCCATGAAGCCGCCACGAATCTTGTCGGCCAATTCCTTGCCGCCCACGAAATCAGCCCCGGCGGCCGTCGCGATCGCAGCGTTCTCGCCCTGTGTAAACACCAGGACTCGCTGGGCTTTACCAATTCCATGAGGCAACACGATCGAACCACGCACGATCTGGTCAGCCTGCTTGGGATCAACACCCAAACGAACCGAGATTGCGACGGTCTGATCGAATCGGCACTTCCGAATCTTCTCAGGCAATCCGCCTTCGATCTTCTTCAAGATCTCAACCGCGGTCGGCAAATCAGCCGATGGCGTGGCTTCGAGAACCTTGGTGATATGCTGGATTCGCTTTGACTGACGTGCCATTTCAAAACTCGCGACCACAAAAATAAAGAACTTTGTCAACCGGCTGACGTTACCGTGTCGATCCGCGGAACACAACGAGCTCAAGAAAACTCGCGTCTCTCACGCGGTTCGCCGCGACTCAAATCACTTCGATTCCCATACTGCGGGCGGTGCCGGCGATCATCTTAGCAGCCTGCTCAACGCTGGACGAATTCAAATCTTCGAACTTCACCTTGGCAATTTCCAGCAACTGAGCCTGGGTGACCGTTCCGACCTTCTCCGTTCGCGCATTGTGAGCACCCGTCGCGATCTTCGCCGCTTGCTTCAGCAGCACCGACGCCGGAGGGCTCTTCAAGACGAACGTAAACGACCGATCTTCGAAGATCGTGATCACAACGGGAACAATCATCCCGTTCAAATCACGCGTCTTCTCATTGAACTGCAGTACGAACTGCCCGAGATTAATCCCGTGAGGGCCCAGTGCCGTACCGACTGGAGGAGCAGGCGTCGCCTTGCCACCCGCAATCTGAACCTTGACCTGGGCCTTAATCTTCGCTTCTTTTTTCGCCACCTGTCATCTCCGCTCAATCAGCATCTACACCGTGACTAAACTCGCTCGACCTGCCACGCTTCCACGTCCACGGGCGTGCTTCGACCGAAGATCTCGATCATGACCGTCAACTTGCCACTACTGGCGTCCACACTGCCCACCGACCCGTCAAACGAGGCGAATGGCCCTTCGATAATCTTCACCGAATCACCCGCCTTGAGATCATGCTTGACCTTGGCTGGCTCTTCGACCACCGACTGACCGGCACCCAACATCCGATGGATCTCGTGCACGGGCATAGGCGACGGCTTTCCGGATGATCCAGTAAAGTCCCCGACGCCACTTGTGCTTCGCACCAAATACCACGTGTCATCATTCAGAACCATCTGGATCATCAGATACCCAGGATACAGCTTCTGTTCGATGACGCGCTTCTTCCCATTCCGATTCTCAACGATCTTTTCAGTGGGAATCACGATCTCACCGAAAAAGTCCTGCAATCCCTCTTGTCGCATTCTCCGAAGCAGCGAGTCGCGAATTGTCTTCTCGCGATTACTCTGAATCTTCAGAACGTACCACTCCATATGGCCGCTTGAGGAACCCTCAGGTGTGGATTCCGGTGTCATAATTAGAGCCCTTCGGAGAGTAACCAACGCACCAAACCATCTGACCAACCGACAACCGTGCGTGATTAAGAGGACAACCTCAAGACACCTGTCAACTCCAAGAACTTCTGCCATGCAACGTCATAACCAAACAGCAAAGCACTGAAGATGAACATTGTACCCAGAACCACCACCGTCGCCCGCTGTAACTCTGCCCAAGTCGGCCAAGTCACTTTCGTCATCTCGGATTCGACGTCGATCAAGAAATCGGCAAACACCGGATAATTGACCGCCCGAAACGCAACCCAAAGACCAATCAAATTCATCAAGCCAACCAGCCAATACCCGATCGGCCATTGCTGAATCGATGTCGGCAGGAACGTAAACCACGCCCCGGTCAACCCCAAGTCATAAAGCACGGAATGATACAAAGCTTGACTGGCTAACAGGAAAGCCAGCAAGATCGCTCCAGCGGTTGTCCGCCTGAGCACCCTGCCTTGCTTCCACTGATACAGCTCGGTGCTCAGCATGCATTTCAACAGCGTTTCACGTTGAGCCTTCGCCATAAATCCTTCCAACTCTCCGATTCAAATCCAAAACACGGGCGGAGGGACTTGAACCCCCAACACCTGGATTTGGAATCCAGTGCTCTGCCAATTGAGCTACGCCCGTCCGAGTCGAACAGGATCACTTCTTGCGAGACTCTTTGTGGACGGTATGTCGACGAAGCTTCTTATTATACTTCTTCAACTCGAGTCGCTCGGTTCCCTTGGTCTCTTTCGAGATTCGGTAGTTCCGCAGCCCCGTTTCCGTACACTCCAACCAAACGAATTCACGCGCCATTTCGGTGCCTCTACTCTTCTGACCTTATCGCCAAAGGCGCCGCACGGTCGATGCGGCACCTCGCGATAATCGACAATCCGATCCAACAACCGCAGACCAACGCCGCAGCCAGATCCCGCAACAGACACCTCAACACATGAGGCCATTCCGCAAACTACTCAAGAATCTTGGTGACCACGCCCGAACCGACCGTCTTGCCCCCTTCGCGAATCGCGAAGCGAACGTTTTCGGTCATGGCGATCGGCTTACCAAGAGTCACTTCGAGCTTGACGTTATCGCCAGGCATACACATCTCAGCGCCATCCAACAGGTTCGCAGCACCCGTCACGTCGGTCGTACGGAAGTAGAACTGAGGACGATATCCGCTGAAGAATGGGGTATGGCGACCGCCTTCTTCCTTGCTCAACACGTAAACCTGAGCTTCGAACTTCGAGTGTGGCTTGATCGAACCCGGCTTCGCGAGCACCTGACCACGCTGAACGTCTTCCTTGCGGATACCGCGGAGCAGCACCCCAACGTTATCGCCAGCTTGACCTTGATCCAGCGTCTTCTGGAACATTTCCACGCCGGTACAGACCGTTTCCTGAGGATCGGCCAATCCGAGCAGCGTTACCTTGTCACCAACCTTGAGCACACCCTGCTCGATACGGCCAGTCACCACGGTACCGCGGCCTTCGATCGAGAAGACGTCTTCGATGGCCATCAACATGGGCTTGTCGGTGTCGCGAGTTGGTTCGGGAATATCCGAATCCAACGCTTCCATCAACTTCGTGATGCAATCGCTGTACTTAGGATCGGCTGGATTATCCAACGCACCCTTGGCGTTTCCGCGAACGATCTTAATGTCGTCGCCTGGGAATTCGTACTTGTTCAACAAGTCACGAACTTCCATCTCAACCAATTCAAGCAACTCTTCGTCATCGACGAGATCGCACTTATTGAGAAACACAACCAGAGCGGGAACGTTCACCTGCTTGGCCAACAGGATGTGCTCGCGAGTCTGTGGCATCGGACCGTCAGCGGCCGACACAACCAGGATCGCGCCGTCCATCTGGGCGGCACCGGTGATCATGTTCTTGATATAGTCAGCGTGACCAGGGCAATCGATGTGAGCGTAGTGACGATTAGGAGTTTCGTATTCAACGTGACTCACGGCGATCGTCACGGTCTTCGTATCGTCACGAACCGTACCGCCCTTGGCGATATCCGCATAGGTCTTGAACTTTGCCAGCCCCTTAGCGGTTTGCACAGCCAGGATTGCAGCCGTGGTGGTTGTCTTGCCGTGATCGATATGGCCAATCGTGCCTACGTTCACGTGTGGCTTTGTGCGTTGAAATGTTTCCTTCGCCATTTTGCTCGAAATCCTCTTTTTATCCGTCCGCCGCACCCGATCAGATCCGACCGGACAACGAGACACAACCCACAAGAAACCCGCCCCGTCGCCAATGACAGAGGCTTATAAACCCTGAAGCAGAGCTGCTGAAGGGATTCGAACCCTTGACCTCGTCCTTACCAAGGACGCACTCTACCGACTGAGCTACAGCAGCAACGCTAGCCAGCCCAAATAAACCGCATCACACAGAATCGTCTGTTTCACTCGACATGTCAACCGAAGAGCGGGTGATGGGAATCGAACCCACACCACCAGCTTGGAAGGCTGGAGCTCTACCATTGAGCTACACCCGCAACGAACCATCCATGTGACGCAGACAAAGCAGATAATGGCGGGAGCAGGATTCGAACCTGCGAAGGCAGAGCCACCAGATTTACAGTCTGGCCCCTTTGGCCACTCGGGTATCCCGCCGAAACGCTTTGCAACCGAAGTACATTCCCCAACTACCAAAGACTCAACACCCGCCGAGCCTGAATATCCACAAGCCAACCCGACAACTGGCCCGGCCCCGCACCAACCCCACGAGGACGAAACCTCGACGCCAGACAACCTAACAGGAACTGGCGCCCGAATTAGACACCAGCAGAGTACAGCATTCCAGCGAGCGACAAAAGCTAGCGGTGGGATTTGAACCCACAACCACCGGTTTACAAAACCGGTACTCTGCCGTTGAGCTACGCTAGCGGCGCAGCAGAGGGCTCGACCGCGAGGGGGAAATGATAACGATTGTTTCCCGATTGGCAAGCGCGGCGTCGCAAAAATGGTTCCGGTACAAAGTCGTTTTTGTCCTCGCCGGATGCTTGCTTGCGCCGACATAAACACGTATCTTTCTCCCCTGACCGCAGCCCAGGTGGCGGAACTGGCAGACGCGCTAGGTTCAGGACCTAGTGCCAGCAATGGCGTGCAGGTTCGATTCCTGTCCTGGGCAATGAGTTACCCGGTAAAGACTTAGGCAAACTGGCGACCTTCGTCAGTGCAGTGAATCGCTTGATTCAATCCAGTCAATTTGACAGGATTCTCAAGAAGGGCTGCACTGATGGCGAAGAAGAAGATCCCAGAATATTAGCCTGCACAAGTCATCCGGTCGGGCAGTAGTTACGATTGAGGGCCGAGATCTCTATCTCGGCCCTCATGGTTCTCCAGCGAGCCGAGATCTCTATCTCCAGACGCTCTCGAAACACTTCGCAGGGACTGAGGTAAGTCAGCCTGTCAGAACTCGAAGCGTTGAGGCTGTTCCGGTCGGAATGACCATCAATGAGCTCGTTCTGCTCTATGTCGAGCACGCCAGGTCGTACTACGCGAAGGACGGCAAGCCGAACGACGAATTCCACTGCATTGCGTCTGCTGTCCGCCCCCTTCTCGACTTGGCTGGAGAAACCGCGATCTCGGATTTCGGGCCACTGTCGCTCAAGGCGGTTCGGGAAAGCATGATTCAGAGCAATGCCGATCAAGAGCGTAAGCCTTGGACTCGCGATTACATCAACAAAGCAGTCAGCCGGATTCGTCGGGTGTTCAAATGGGGCGTGTCTCAGGAATTGTTCGGCCCTGCGGTATTGCAGCGCCTGCAATCGCTGGAGCCGTTGCTCAAAGGCCGCACGGACGCGAAAGATAACCCAGCCCGCTCCGCTGTTCCGCTGGAAACCATAGAAGCGGTTCGCAATGAAGTTAAAGAGCGAATCAGAGATATGATGGACATCGCGGTACTGACCGGCGCGAGGCCAGGCGAACTTGTGTACCTGACCGTCGAGATGATCGACAGTTCCGCAGACGTCTTGAGGGTCGTGCTTCCCGAGCACAAGATGCGATACAAAGGGCGTCGACGCGTGCTGTACTTCGGCCCGAAAGCTCAATTGATCGTCAAGAAGCACATCAAGGGTAAATCCAAGAAAGATCGGCTGTTTCCCATTCGGAGAGGCACGTTCTCAAATTCAATCAAACGTGCGTGCGACAAGCTGAAAATCCCTCGATTCACTGGCCATTGGCTCCGTCATAATGCAGGAACGCAATTTAGAAAACTCGGCGGATTGGATGCAGCCCAAGTGATGCTTGGCCACAGTCACGCAGACGTCACGCAGATCTATGCGGATGCCGACGACGAGCAAGCTATTGAGATTGCACGCGAGCACGGATAAAGCAAACAGCCGACGAGACGCCCTGCTCTCGTCGGCTGTTTTTGTATCGTACGATGCAAATTTCAGCGGTCACCGGGCGATACACGCTGATAGTCGATCTTAACGTCCTGCTCAATGTGCTCAAAAACTGGAAGGCCAAACCCCGAATCGGGGTTAGCGTCCGAATTCGTGGTTGCGCTGGCAGGACTGATCTCGGAATCAAATTCAAGCCCGAACTTACCTGTGTGCTGTTCGATGCTCTCGAAGACTAAGCAATCCTCAGGTTTGGCCATGCCAATGATTGTTTCGGCGCCAGCAAAGTTGGAGAATGTGACTTCTGGGGCTTCCAAGCTGATGAATGTTTTCACCGTCGGATCGTCGTTAACCACCTCATCATAATCCAGGCCAATTTTAATCTCGTACATCAGCCCGGCCGCAAATCCAATCGCCAACAACAAAAAACCGCAAATCAGCTTCGCAACCATCGCTCGCCCCTCCGTGAATCGAACGCTATCAAACCGGCAGGAATATGCGAGAAGCTGGATTTCTGGTCAATATGGAACGCAAAAGCCCCGCGAGCCAGATGGCTGACGGGGCTTTAATCGTGGAATCAAAAAAGGTGTCAGGAACCTTTTTTTTGACTGACGCTCGACTTCGATCCGATTGTGCTTCGCACACGGGATGACCGAGTCAAGTAACGCCTCGATGGATTTACTACGACTTGAGCGGGGACACGTGCTTTAAAAAGTTGTTGACATCTTTTCGATTCACGATTCAATTTGACATCGCGCGGCTCTCGATGCACAAGGATACACGGCGGCAATAATCGCCTATGGACTTGATTTCCCTGGCATCCAAAGCAATGCTTCGAACCAAGCTCGCGGCGGAATCGGAGCCGCCCTCCCAGCCTGTTCGGCGGCTTCCAGGGAAACACATCGGAAATCAGAATTGGTCATCCGTGAGTGGTGAAAACGGCTCCATCCTGGACGCCGCAGCATGTCGCTCCAGCGAGGGAAACAACGCAGGCGTCAACATGGACAAGGCCCTCCTTTCTGGAAGACCAACCATGGAAAGGGTTCAGTAGTTCAGAGGCGCTGACGGAAGCTCAATGAGATCGCAAGCTTTATGGACACACACTATTTGCTCCATGACGATGTCTACCGTAAGTTGATCAAAGACAAAAATGCAGTCGGGTGGGATAAAACACCAGCAGCCTATGAGAAGATGGAGCGACGACTCAAATTAATATTTGATTTATGCGACATGCCAACACGTGGCCGCGTACTGGAGCTGGGCTGTGGAGCAGGGAATATTTCTCTCTGCCTGGAGAAGCAAGGGTATGAGGTCACAGGGATAGACATTTCTCCCACGGCAATAGCGTGGGCAACAAATAAATGTCTTGACGCCGGCGGAACGACACGATTCTTTGTCGACAATGTCCTCGACATGCATTTTGCGGAAGATGAGTACTTCGATATCGTGCTTGATGGACATTGTTTGCATTGCATCATAGGGGACGATCGACGGGATTTTTTCTCCGAATCTTGGCGCGTATTGAAACCGGGTGGACGGCTGCTCATTGATACGATGTGTGGCCCCGTTATCGGTAATCAGCTGAGTAGCTATGATCCAAAAACACAATGTCTGATTAGTGACGGCATAGCGACAAGATATTTCGGATTGCCGGAAGAGATCGAAAAGGAAGTCGTCGACTCCGGATTGAATATCACAATGGCGATCAGAGAGCCCGATCTGCCACATAGCACAATTATATTTGTGGCTGACAAGTCCTTCGCCTGACGACATGTCACTATCTTAATAATTATCGTGTCACCCAAAAAGGTGTCAGGAACCTTTTTGGGTGACACGATATGGACGATGGTCGCAACGGCACGCGGAAAGCCTTTTTCATGCGACAAACAAAAACGCGTAAGCGCCGCCAGGGCGATTCCTCCGCGCAGACTCAACGTGTCTAAATGCACAGCAACAGAGACGCGTAAGTCAGATCTCTGGCTCGCGGCATGAAAACAAAAAATACAAACGGCTGGCATCCATCGCTGCAGAGCTGCGCGAGGCCGCCGACCCCTTGTCTGCGTCGGTAGAACTCAAAAAGTCGAATGAAGTGCCGCACGCACTGACTCATGACTCAACGCAAAGGCCAATCGGACGCCTCTCCGGCCGATCCGCAGAGATCACCCTCGAAATGGAGAAGCGGAAATCGTAAATTGAGAGAGACTTACGAACGCCACATGGATCGACCCCCTTGCCGTAAGCACTCCCCGCTGCCAGACTAGGGGTGGACCGAAAAATACAACATCCGTGGAGTTACAAATGCGTCTCGCGGATTTCATTCTGTCAAACGTGGAGCCTATCCTGGTCGGATGGGAGAACTTCGCGCAGACCATCGGCGCTGGCGAACACTTGGACAAACTCGCGTTGCGCGACCATGCCGAGCAAATCCTGCTCGCCACGGCGCGCGACATGAAGTCGCCTCAAACAGTGATTGAGCGGGCGAAGAAGTCAAAGGGCCTGGAGCATTCGAATGAAGCGGCCGCGCTCGATGGCGCGTCGGATGCCCATGCGGTTGATCGCTTGGGCCTCGGTTTTGACATGCTGGAAGTGATGAGCGAGTATCGCGCGTTGCGCGCCAGCGTGCTTCAACTGTGGCATGACAGCGCCCCTGATGCCGATGAGCGAGACGTCGACGATTTGACCCGCTTCAACGAATCGATTGACCAATCCCTCTCAAAAGCCGTTGCAAGCTACACAAAGCGGGTTGATCAAGCCCGTGATATGTTCCTCGCAATTCTCAGTCACGACTTGCGCAACCCCTTGGGTGCTATTGCGATGTCCGCAAACGTACTGCCAATGATGAGCCACGATCAGGCGGGAATCGTGGAGTGCGGCCTGCGGATTGCCAGAAGCGCTTCGGTGATGGAACGTATGATTAGTGATTTGCTCGATTACACCCGAACGCGGCTTGGCGCAGGGATGCCCGTCAACCCAGCGCCAATGGACCTATCTGACCTTGGCCGTGAGCTGATCGGAGAGTACCGTAATGCGAATCCTGATCGCAGCATTGAGTTTCGCACCGATGGCAACCTGAAAGGACGTTGGGATTCTGATCGCATCCGTCAGGCGATGTCCAACTTGATGGGCAACGCCATTCAGCACGGCTCGCCCGAGTTCCCTGTGACGCTTTCTCTGCGCGGCGAAGCGTCGAATGTGATCATTAAGGTTCACAACGGCGGCGAACCGATTCCACCCGGCGAACTCCCGAAAATTTTTGATCCTCTCATTCGCGGAAGTAGCGCTGACCACGCGAAGAAAAACCGCCCGGGCAGTATCGGGATGGGCCTGTATATTGCTCGCGAAGTTGCGAAGTCCCATAACGGACGAATCGATGTGACGTCGACGGTCGCGGACGGAACTTCGTTTACGATCCGTCTTCCTCGTGAAGCTTCGCCAAGAATCGGCCAGCCAATATTGGACGCCAAGCATATCGACGAGATGTGACCCGCGACGCCACGAATCGCCCGCGAGCCAGATCATGCGAGAGTTCTTCAGAAACTGGAAGCGCAAGCTTGGCGTTGTCACGCTCCTGACGGCTTGCGTGGTTGCTGGGCTTTGGATGAATAGGATCACGAATATCGGCGCATCGGCACCCGTTGGTCGGGGCACTCACTACCGTGCGACACTGATACCCGATGGGATTTGCGTCACCGTAATCAGGGTTCACCCACGACCAGCCGAAACATTGGTGACAGTGATCCCGTATATCCCCATTTTCATCCCGCTCACTCTTCTCTCAGCCTGGCTTTTACTCTCGAAACCTGGCACGGGGAAACCGTGTTCATCCGCGGATTAGCCACGACTTGAGTGCGAACGCGTGCTCGAAAAGGTTATCGCGGTAGAGACAGTCATTGCTGACCGCCCCCCGCACAGATCCGTACGTGCAGCACGACTGTATACGGCTCTTACCTTGAATAAAGACGAGCGAACCTCACGTGGGGATCGGGATGCAGGACTTTCGGCGTTGGTAGCCACCGACGGCTGAGCATTCCGAATTTGGCCCAGGTCATCCGGCGGGCGCGCTGCGACCTGCGCCGTAGCACGCGTAACCAGATTTGCTGGATCGCAGTACGGAACGGAAACAACCGGGTCGAGTTCAATGGAATTGCGTGGTAGTTGTCCGCATCCCGTATCCAGTTCACTTTCTTGGCCTGGATGCCTCGCTGAGCGAGTCCAAGGCTCGGCGACCGCTTCGTCCGGGACGATCGCTGTAACTGAAACCCAGAAAGTCCTCTTCGTAGATGCATTCCAGGACCGTCCGAATGGCCCGTTGGACAATCTTGTCCTTAGTGCTGCGATCCCGAGGGGTCGCAACTTGCCGTCGAGCGTGGGAATCCAAGTTCGTTTGTGTCCGCTCATGCCTTGAGGTTTCTCTCATTTTGGAGTTCGTAGTCGACATGGCATTCGGACAAATTGCTCCGACATGAATCTGCTTACCAGATTCCCCTCTTCCTCTGCATCAGCGACCGAAGAATGAAGTCGTCAGGGACTTTTGGGCAGTGATGCTTTCGTCGAATCCGATCGCAAAAGTGCTTGGCTTGATCGGGATGAAGCAATAACTCTTCGATCATGCAGAGCCCCACAAACTGTTTTTCAAAGTCTTCAGCAATCAGATCGATGAATTGAGATCGATCTAAGTCGACACCAAAATCAGTTGGGCTTAGCCCGCGCGATAACATTTGAATGCTCCTGGACCATTTGCAGGTGTGGGAGAATGTCACGTACAGAATCGTCGCCCGGTCTCACACGCAAACTCCATTCCAATGAATGCCATTACCCCGAAAAGCATTAGCAGGGCAGTCCACGAGACAGGTTTCACTAAACTTAGCTGGCAATTTTTTTGACATTTGACCAGTACTTGATCGCTCGACCGCAGCCAAGCAAATGCCGGTGTCGCATGTTGGCGGCATGAATATGTTGACGCATGAAATTGGATTCGTGCGGAACTTCGAAAGCCTTCGACGTCAGCACTCGCGATGCAGATCACTCGGAGCTGTAGGGGTTTTCCTGATCCAGGACCTCATAAACTCTCGTCGATGCTTCAAGATAATCGATCGGCGATTTGTTTTCTCAGATCTGGCGCCTGAGGATTTGCGCAAATAAAAGAAGTAACGTGACATGATTTGTAAGCAATTTCTCCAAAGTGCGATCGACGCTCTCTCGGCGCGGGTGATCATCCTGAACGAGTTAGGACAGATTGTTTTCGCAAATGCGGCATGGAATCGTTATGCGCAGGAAAATCCACAAATCACAGTCGGCCTCAGCTTGGGGCAGAATTTTTGGGAAGCGACTGCTTGCAGCGGCGGGCACTACGCTGAACAGGCCCCCGTGATGAGTGCCGGAATTCGCGCCGTGGCTGCTGGCGATGAGTTCGAATTTCGCTCCGAATACTCGTATCACGGCCTGAAGGAGGAGCGATGGTTCGCCCGAGTGACTGGCTTTAATGCAGAAGGAACCCGTTGTGTTGTGATCGCTCATGAGGACATCACAGAGCGTAAGCTGGCGGAAGAACAGTTGACAGTCAGTGACTTGGCCCTGAAAGCGGTGTCGCAAGGCGTGATTATCACAGGACCCAATCACTTGATTCTGTCTGCCAATCCCGCATTTTCTTTCATTACGGGATATCAAAAAGAAGAGGTCTTAGGTCGAAACTGCAGCTTTCTCCAAGGTCCGCTCACCGATCAAAGTACGATTCAAGCGATCCGAGATGCGTTAAACAACGGAACCGACTTCACAGGCGAGATCTTCAACTATCGTAAGGATGGAACCGCCTTTTGGAATGAGTTGACCGTCTCGCCCGTTTACGATGAGCGAGAGTATTTGACACACTTCATCGGTGTCACGCGGGACATCTCTGATCGCAAACGATCAGAACAGATGGTGGCCAAAGCCAAAGAAGCCGCTGAATCGGCAAGCCGCTCGAAAAGCGAATTTCTCGCGAATATGAGTCATGAGATTCGGACACCGATGAATGGCGTCATCGGGATGACAGAACTGGTGCTCGATACGGATCTCACGACGGAACAGCGAGAATATGTGCAAGCGGTCAAAACATCGGCGGATGCATTGCTCACGGTGATCAATGACATTCTCGATTTCTCCAAGATCGAAGCGGGAAAACTCGATCTGGATCCGATCCAGCTCGACCTACGTGAGATGATCAGCAACACACTGAGGCCGCTCGCGATGCGAGCTCACGAAAAAGGCCTGGAACTGACGTGCGATATTGCCGACGAGGTTCCCGACCTACACATGGCTGACCCCGTGAGATTGCGACAGATTCTGATCAATCTGATTGGAAACGCGGTGAAATTTACGGCGCAGGGAGAAGTCGGACTCACGGTCACTGTCGAATCCCATTTAAACGACGCCGCCGTATTACACTTCGATGTCTCGGACACAGGTATTGGAATTCCTCCCGAAAAACTCGCGAAAGTCTTCGAGCCCTTTTCACAGGCGGATGGTTCGACGACTCGTCGCTTCGGAGGTACCGGACTGGGCCTCACGATTTCGGCTCAGCTCGTTGAAATGATGGGTGGTCGCGTTTGGATTGAAAGCCATGTTGGACGCGGAAGTCACTTTCATTTCACCGCGTCTTTGGGGCGAGCCCCCGCCGTTCCCTCTAAGAATCTTCCGTGCAAGTCTGGCAATTTGAACGGCCTTTCGGCCCTGGTCGTCGATGACAATGCCACAAATCGGCGCATCTTGCAGGAAATGCTGAAGAAGTGGGGAATGCAACCGACGCTCGTGGATTCGGGCTCTCAAGCCCTCTCTGCCATCAGCCATGCAGCCGACACGAATTCGATGTTCCAATTGATTCTGGTCGACAGCGAGATGCCCGGAATGAATGGATTCGCGCTGTCCGAGCAGATCAAGCAGGCCCGAGCTTGCTCGAAAGCGATTGTGATGATGCTGACATCGGATAATCAACGCGGTGATGCGGCCCGATGCCGAGACTTAGGAATCAAAAGCCATCTCGTCAAACCGATCATGGCGGCAGATCTATTGCGTTCAATCCTCATTGCGATGGAACTCGCAGAGCCACCTTCGGTCGATGTCTTCCCTATCTCCACAACGCAGGAAAGTGACCCCGAAACCACTCGCATCAGACCCCTCCAGATCCTTTTAGCCGATGACAACCTGATCAATCAGAAGGTCGCGGTACGCATGCTCGAACGACAAGGACATACCGTCGTTGTTGCCAACGATGGCACAGAAGTACTGCAAATTCTGGCGATGCAATCGTTCGACGTTATTCTGATGGATGTGCAAATGCCTGTCATGGGTGGTTTCGAAGCCACGGCACGCATCCGGGCGATTGAGGAAGAAACCGGCGCGCATCTCCCCATCATTGCGATGACGGCTCACGCCATGAAGGGGGATCGTGAACGTTGCCTAGGCGCTGGAATGAACGACTATTTATCAAAGCCAATCAAAGCCAGTGAGCTTGCGGCCGTCCTCCAGAGTGTTGCAGTGCCAGCCTCGATTCCGGAAACGGCAACTCGAACGATGACGCCCGCGACGGAAACGTTCGACTGTCTCGAATTGATGAAGAGTGTCGACGAGGATCTCGAGGCGCTGACGGAGTTCGTCGACCTGTTCGCTGAAATGACACCGCGTTCGCTCACCGCTGTCCGCGATGCCATTCAACGAAATGATTCGCATGCGCTGTATCGAGCAAGCCACTACCTCAAAGGGACGTTACTCAGCTTCTACGCTCCCGCGGCCGTACGATCGGCCCTCGCTCTCGAACTGATGGGCAAAGACAATCGGATGTCGGAGGCGGAAGCGATGCTCGAGAGTCTGGAACGTGACGTGAACTGCCTGAAGGCGGAACTGATGTCGTTCATTCAGAACCCTGCGCCCAAAGCAACACGCATCGACCGACCGGTGTAGCTCGAAGTGTCATCATCCCGGTTCACGAAATAGAATTTCTCTCGACAATTTGCGGAACACCAGCTCCGACAGGTGCTGCGGCACGGAAGCAAGAAAACAGCGGACTGAGCATCAAAAAGGTGTCAGGAACGAATGGCACTGCCGCGATTGTTGTTGTCATCGTCCGCGCAGAACGATAGGACCCGCGGGGGGGGAGTCACTGGGGACACGGCATTTTTTGTGGACGCTCTGCTGAATCCTGCCAACGAGACCGTCGAGGGCTTTCTTTGAGAACCAAGAAGGCCGGAATTTCGGGGAAAACAAAGGGGTCAGGACTCATTGATTTCTGTCTTGGCAGGAAACTATCTTCTCTTCCATGCCACGACCACCCCGCGCCGATGAAGCTGGCGGACTGTACCATGCCTTGAACCGAGGCAATGGACGGCAGGAGATTTTCCATAAATCCGAGGACTTTGCCGCATTTGAGCGAATTCTTGCGGAAGGGTTAGCTTCTTATGATGTCACGCTCTTTTGCTTCCAACTAATGCCCAATCATTGGCATCTTGTCCTGCGTCCGAACGCTGATGGTGAGCTAAGTCGGTTCATGCGCTGGATCACCGCGACGCACACGATGCGTTACCGGGCTCATTACCGCACCTCGGGCGAAGGGCATGTTTACCAGGGACGATTTAAAAGCTTTCCAATTCAGGATGATGCGCATTTTCTGACTGTTTGCCGTTACGTCGAGCGGAATGCTGTTCGAGCCGGGCTAGTCAAGCAGGCGGAGGACTGGAGATGGGGTTCACTTTGGCGGTGGATGCAACCGGCTGACCCCGATCCGGCATTGTTGTCGCCGTGGCCAATCCCTCGATCACCCAATTGGGTCCATCGGGTCAACGAGCCTTTGACGGAGCAGGAACTTTCTGCCATCCGCAAATCCGCTCAGAAAGGCAGCCCACACGGATCGCTCGAATGGATCGAACAGGCCGCCGCACGGCTGGGTTTGGCCTCGACGCTCAGAAATCGAGGTCGGCAAAGAATCCACTTTCCAGAAATCGACGACCAAAACAACAACATTGAGTCCTGACCCCTTTCTGCCCCCCCCGGCGAGCAAGAAACGAAATCCTGTTGGATCGCGCATCCAATACGTACGTGGTTGTGAATCGACTCTTCGGGCGAATCCAACCGGCGATCACTCAACTGAAATTGGCTTCACGATCGATTGCGCGACCTGCGATGTGCCACGCAGCTCAGCGAAAAGGCGGTTTTCCATGTTCCAAATTTCCAACCGGGCCTCTGCGAATACCCATTCTCCTTTTGGAGTATACGCCGCGAACGATGAAGCCCCCCTCCGAGCCCCGTCAGGTCGTTTTAGCTTCGGATGCATTATGATTGCTCCGCCAACCACCAAGTCTCGATCAGATGACCAGTCTCCAGCCATCAACTGGGGGGGCAATAGCAATCCCAGCACAGCAGCCACAGTCCAAACCGCCAAAGTCTTGTACATGACCACTCCCGAGTCGGCGGAATCTGACACACACATGGCGGATGTTTCGCCGATTTCCTCGAATCAGTCAATCCGTCTCCCCAACTACCGGGAAGCGTTCCCAGCCCTTTTGTCACCCGCGAAAACGAATTCGCACAACGCCAACGCTCGTATTGAATATGAGAGAATCAACAAGGTGCAAGGAGCATTTTTGATTGACGATCGACTTCGATCCGGCTGTACTTTGTGCATGGGATGACCAAATCGAGTAATGTCTAGGTAAAATTGCCACGGCCCGAGTGCGCACGCGTGCCCGTCATGGTTCCTGACACTATTTTGACTCTCGGCATTCCAGGACGACGCATGCACCTCGCGCGTCCCATCGGTGTGCGCGGACAACGACAATACGATGCACGGCAGTGCCATTCGTTCCTGACACCTTTTCGATTCCCTAGAGTTATAATGGCAGTCTTTTTTTGTGGTGGCCTTGCAATGATGTATTCGAATTTAAGAACGGCTGCGACTCGAGCGATGTTCGCCATATCTATTGTACTTATTTGCGTAGCTTCGTATTTATTTCAGTTCGGATATCTTCACGCTCTTGCTTCAGGCGTGGGGATTATTGACTTTGAGAAGGCAAGACAGTTGCTCTTGTTGGGAGCAACTCTCCGCCTAGACACCGATGGCTACATTGTTGAGATTGATTTTACGTCGGACGTCGATTCTGATAGCGTTTCTGATGTAGGGGATGAATGTCTGCAGCACATCCTAGGCCTGGAGAAGCTCAGATGTCTTACAATCGGCGCAATGAGCGTCACAGAAAGTGGAGTTCAGAGCCTAGCAACGCTGAAAGAGTTGGTGCATCTGTCCGTAACTGTTCCGAACGATAAGGCTCTTTCGTATATTGGAGAGTTGGCGGAGCTGAGATCGCTACGTGTAGCGGGTGATGTAACCGGGGCAGGGTTTCGTACATTCTCAAAAAGCTCACGATTGAATTCACTCGTTGTCTTTGATGCGAAGAGTGTGTCCAAGGATATTTATGCATTAAATTCGCTGACCTCGCTCCGGAGGTTAGCGTTCGTTCATACTCCGATCACAGATGGGTTGATTATCGGGCTTCGGGAGACGTTCGGGCGGCTATTTGAATTTTCGGCGTTCGATTCCAAGATTGCGGACGACGGAGCAAGCGTGTTTTGTGATCTCCCGACGTTAGAGGTACTTCGGCTTGCCCGATCAGGCGTAACCGATGTTGGCGTGGGCAGAATGCAAGGTTTGCCGTCGCTAAGTGAATTGGTTCTGGCTCATACCAAGACTAGCGATGGATGTGTGCGGAGTTTAGAAATGTTCACCCAACTAAAGAAGATTTCGGTCTGGGGGACGGCAATGACGAGTGATGGACGGCATCGATTGAAGCAGTCGCTGCGAGATGTTGAGATCTCAGAGTCATTCAGGCCATACTAGCGGGAAAAACAAAGGGGTCAGGACTCATTGGAAAAAAGGGAAAAACAGTAAAAGTTTAGTTGACCGATTGTGTGCCCGTGACGTTTACACGG
>NZ_JH636436.1:0-95417 GCF_000255655.1 Schlesneria paludicola DSM 18645
CCGTGTAAACGTCACGGGCACACAATCGGTCAACTAAACTTTTACAATTGCGCCGCGAACTGCTGGAGAAGCTGCTCGATCCATACTTTGCGGTGGTCATAGTTCTTGCCGGTCACCGAGTCGGTTCCCAGCAGGAAACATCGCCGCACCACGCGATTCATGACATGCACGATCGCGATCTCATCCGGCGCAAAGACCTCCGCACGAGACAGGCGAGCCATGACAAGGTCCTTTAATCAGCAGAATCTTTTCATTCACCACACCGAAAAAATAGAACATTTCTTGAATCGAAGTTCAATCGATCCGATGAAGATGCTGTGTCCCCATGGTTACCCATACCACTATACCTCCGCCTTCTTTGGTAGCGCCGACCATTCTTCTTGAAATCCTAGGCTCCACGTTTTAAGTACACTATAGTAGTAATCTGCCGATATCCATATGTCACTCAGCGTGCTGGGGTCATGAAGCCTGCCCTTAGTCTTGAATGCGATCAGGCGAACTCGCTCGTCTACATCAAACTGAAGAACATAACTGCCATCATCGAAAGCTTCATCACCATCAGGTGCCCAAACTGCGCGAGCATTGTGTAAGATCCTGCTATACTCAGGGAGGGGAACACCAGTGTTGGCGTTAAGTTCGTCATCGTTGTAAACTGCATTTCGAAAGTCGTCTGCGATATCCGCCGCCCGGGCGTCGGTCGCAACCGATACTCGGTGTTGTCCACGATTCTTTAATCGACTAATCACTTCTTGAAATGAGCAGGCAAGCATTGTTGCTTTGTTCTGCCGGACTCCATAGACACGCCCATCAATAATTATTACGAAAAACCCTAAAGCGAGAGCACTTAATCGTTCGTAGGCACATGCGATATGTGACTCTATCGCAAATACAGATGGGTCGCCAACAATCATTTAAACTCTTTGCGAATGTAGTTTGGTATATCCTCAAGTCGAATTGGACCTGCGCCGGCCGTCGAGCCATTCCAGTGAGTTTCGCCATTGCTTGGACGGCTAAAGCGGTGAAATACTCCATCCGAATCTTTGGCCCAGCGAACACCGGTTTTATCGACAACCGACTTGTCAAACAAGTCTTGAACATTAGAGGGTTCTGTCAGGGCAATCGAGCGTCGAAGTCACGGTTTGATTATTGCGTGAGGAAGTGGTCAGGGAAGCCCCGCGAATTCGGGCTTGGATTTCTCTGATCATTTAGCAACGGAGTTGACTCGTGTCCTCAGCATTTGTTGAAACAGTTACGCAGTACTTTGAAGAAGTTACAGATCCCCGCGTCAATCGTGGTCAGAATTATCCTCTGATCGAAATGGTCTTCGTTGCGCTGTGCGGCTCGATTTGTGATTGCAACTCTTGGGTCGACGTCAGTGAGTTCGGTCATGCCAAACTCGCTTGGTTTCGGAAGTTTCTGCCGTTCAAGCTCGGTGTTCCCTCGCACGACACGTTTAGCGAAGTTTTCGCCCGATTGGACAGCGTGCAGTTTTACGCCGCCTTGCAGTCGTGGACCACCAGTATCGCCGGTTCGCTACAGGGTCAGACAGTCGCCTTTGACGGCAAGACATTGTGCGGGTCGTTCGATCAGGCGTCTGCCAAATCCGCGTTGCACTCGGTCTCGGCATGGGTGTGCGGGCTGAAACTGTGCCTGGGCCTGAAATCGGTGGAAGACAAATCCAACGAAATCCCGGCTGTTCAGCAGTTAATTGATCTCATCGATCTGCGAGGAGCAATTGTCACGGCCGACGCGATGCACTGCCAGATCGAAACGGCCGCTAAGATCGCAGACAAAGGAGCGGACTACGTCTTGGTCGCGAAAGGAAACCAGAAATCACTGCAATCAGAGATCCGGGAAGTGCTGGCCAAAGCCTTCGAAGAGAATGATTCTCGCCTGCGACAATGTGCCTCCGCCGAAACGAGTCACGGCCGAGATGAGACGCGACAAGTCGTGGTGATGCCCGCTCCGAAGAATTCGAAAATCTTCTCGAGGTGGCCGAATATCCAAACCATCGGTGCGATCTATCGGACACGCGACGTCGACGGCAAACAGATCGAATGGCAAGACTGCTTCATCAGCAGCCTGTCTTCGAAGGTCCGCAATCATCGCGACCTTCTTCGATCTCACTGGAGTATCGAAAACTGCCAGCATCATATCTTAGATGTAACATTTACAGAGGATTCGAGTCGAATTCGGAAAGGAACGGGGCCCGAAATTAGTTCCGTTTTCCGCCGACTGGCGCTCACGATTTTGCAACAGGACACTTCGATCAAAGGAAGCCTTCGAAGCAAACGAAAGATTTGCGGCTGGGATGAATCCGCGTTTGAAAGGCTTCTCGCTGGTTTTTCTGAGGATTAACGCTCGATTGCCCTGGACTTGTCCCCCCCCGTATGAATGGTTTGTTTTCTCGATTGGGGTTCCGCGGCGTGTTGCGCTGAGTTTCATCGTTCGCTTGATTGTCTGGAGGGCGTGCAGTTGAGTGGGTTGGTGTCGCCACGATCCACCCGTTCCCTGCGTCAAGTTGTCGGGAGTCGAGATGTTCTGCGTGTACTTGTAGGCGGCAGTGTCTCTGGGATGTCTGTGGGCGAAGAGGGGCGCGAGCATTCGTCGATGTCGGAGTGTTTCGAAATTGTGCATGCCGGCCGGTGGTGATGAGGTTTTCGGGGGTGGCGAGCGGTGTGTCATCATTTGGGGCTCAAGGCATGATCGGGTTCTGCTGGTTGCCTGTGTTTTCCATTGGCCGGTCGAAGATTATGGATTGGTCCTGTGGCAGCAGGGGCGTGTTTGAGTGAATCAAAGAGGTTTCGCGGATAAGCCGTACTTATGGACGCAGTCGCCATTTTTAATGCTCTTGAAGCGGTGTTCTGGTTGATTGTCAGCGGCGTCGTTTGGTGGAAAAGCAGGGGCGCAGGTCGGTTTCGACAGCTCGGTGGCTGGGCGGCATTCTGGTTTGTCTTGTTTGGGATATCTGATGTGATCGAAGTCTTCACGGGTGCCTGGTGGCGGCCCCTGTCATTGCTCGTTTTGAAAGGAGTCTGCGTTGTCGCGCTGGTCACGTGCGGGGGCCTCTATCGGGCACGGTGTCGCTGACAGGTACGGCGGACGTTCTTGTCGCTGGGTTGATCCATTAACGATTGGCAATGTGTGTCGGGCGACTTGATCGCGACGTCTCTGGTTTTGATTTCAACTCGTTGGGATGCGTTTCCGCGTCCTCGATATCAGTTGCATGCCAAGGAGCTGTGCCGCCAGTCTGGTGAGGCCTGTCGAGTGGGGAGGATCTGCGGTTCTCACTTGTGAGAGATCCATGTTTGGCAATGGTTTGCATCGCTTGCGTTGAAGCGGGGGCGTCCTATAATCCAGCGGTCTTCATGAAGCGGGAGCTTTGCGCTGTGCTCGGGCTCCCCGGTTGACGCGACGGCGAACGTCCCGCATGGCGTTCACTCAGCGAGACTATCTATGCAGGCGATTCGGAATTTCCGTGAATGGTGCCGCAACGTCTACGTGGCGGTTTCCACGTTACTCCAGGGCATGTGGGTGACGATGCGGACGATGATCTGGACGTATCGCCGCAAGACATTTACCGAAGTCTTCGAATACCCCGAAGTGCCGGTCCCGGTCAAAGCCCGTTATCGTGGTTTTCATCGGTTCGATCTGACGACGTGCATCGGCTGCGAAAAGTGTGCGGTGGCCTGTCCGGTCGACTGCATCTACATCGAAAAAGAAAAAAGTCCCGTTGGCAAGGGTTTCCGCGTGAACGGCTTCACGATCGACTACACCAAGTGCATGTTCTGTGCTTTGTGTGTCGAACCTTGTCCCGTGGATTGTATTTTCATGGGTTCCAATCACGATCTCAGTTGTTACAGTCGCGACGGCTGCATTGTGGATTATGCCAAGTTGCCCTTGGAAGTCGGTTGGGGACAAGCGACACTTAATCCAACGGCGGTGGCTGAATCGAAAGTGTTGTATGAGCCGGTATGGGTCAAGGGTGAACCGAGTCCTTTTCAGTTTGCGCCGACTGACGAGTGAATCAGACGTTTATTGTCTTGCCGGGTTTCCGTGAGAGAGGTTTTCGCTGCTGCGGAGCAGTGGCCAAAAAAAGGCGGAGCTACGATGAGTGCGAAACTGGCACCCCGGCACTATTTTTCGGTGGCATCCGCCAACCAGACGTTACCACTGGTCCGAGCAATCGTCAGTGACATCGTCGAGTTGTATCCGGAAGTCAAAGATCGGGAAGAACGGCTGACGCGGATTACCCGCGGTCGGTCCAAGGATGCTCGTCCCGGCGATCCGTATTCCGAAGAAGTCGAGCAGATCAAGCAGGAACTGGAACGGGACGTCGAACGATTGCAGGGCTTCATCGACGAACTGCAGCAGTTGGGAGTGGATTTCAAAGACCCGGTGATGGGCCTGGTGGATTTTCCGGCCCAACGTGACGGTGAAGAAGTTTGCCTGTGCTGGAAACTGGGTGAGCCCTCCGTCGGGTTTTGGCACACTCTCGAGAGTGGGTTTCAGGGACGCAAGGAACTGACTGAAGACGATTCTGAGGGCTCCGCCGCCAGCCAGAAAGAATGAGCTCGCCATGACTGAAGTTGTTGGACATTTTCTCGTCTTCACGATCTCTGCGATTGGTTTCTTGCTCGCACCACTCTTGATCGGCAAGCTGGTCCGGCCGCGGTTGCCGACGCCCGAGAAAGACGCCGCGTACGAGTGCGGTGAACCCACGATTGGAAGCAGCTATATTCAGTTCGACCTGCGTTTCTACGTCGTCGCACTGCTGTTCATCATCTTCGACGTCGAAGTGGTGTTCTTCTTCCCTTGGGCCACGGTCTTCGGGAACGCCATGCAACTCGCCGACACCGCCCTGTCCGCTGCCGCGCGACAACACCTCAGCGAACAACTGCTGGCGCTCCCCACAGGCTCGCTCGCCAATCAGCCCCAGATTGATGCTGCGGCCGCGTTGACGCTCGGCTGGACCACGTTTGTCGACGTGCTCGTCTTTTTTGGTGTGCTGTTGGTGGGCTTCGCGTATGTCTGGAAACGCGGCGACCTCGATTGGGTCCGGTCCACCGCAGAACAACGACTGCGACTGGGGGTGTCCACGACCTATCCGTTGTCTCAGTCAGCGGTGCGGAAGCCTGATTCCCTGACCGCCAGTTAAAGCTCATTCAGAGGGTGGGGGCCGTCGAGCGCCGGGATGAACCTGGCGCAGCTGGTTTCCACGATTTCATGCAGCCAGTGAGGCCGTCGGATGGCTGGGCGACAGTTTGATTCCCGTCAATCGCAATTCTGTGGCCGTGGGCCTTCCGACATCGCTCGCTGAACTTTGTAATACGTTCGACTCGTTCCCGCTCGCACTCAACAAAACTTGTCGTCCGATCTGACGTGGTTGCTGCGTCCGGATCGTGTTTCCCACACGAAGCCAGAACTTCCCGGAATCGATTCCATGAAGATTGAAGACATCCATCAGCGCCTTGTCACTCGCTTCGGTGACGCGATCCGCGAGCTGAAGACTGGCGTCAAAGATCCGTGGATCGAAGTGGCGGTGCCATCGATTGCAGAGGTGTCCGAATTCCTTCGAACGGACCCCGAGCTCAAGTTCGAATCTCTCAACGATCTGACGGCAGCCGACTGGCTGGAAACCGACCCCAAAAAGAAAACACCATGCGAACCGCATGTTGAGGTCGTCTATCACCTTTACAGCTATTCCCTGAAGCATTGGTGCAAGCTGAAAGTGAAAATGCCGCGGTGGAAGAATGATGTGGCGGGCGAACTGCCCCAGGTTCCGTCGGTTGCAGGTGTCTGGGCGATCGCCGACTGGCACGAACGCGAAGCTTATGATCTGGTGGGAATCGAGTTCACCAATCATCCGAATCTGCGGCGAATCCTTTGTCCGGAAGATTGGGAAGGGCATGCGCTGCGAAAAGATTACGAGTTCCCATTGGAGTATCACGGGGTGCGTGGGAAGTAGACCTCGGCATTGATCCCTTCTCTAGACGCCGCTCAAGCTGGGAATAGACATCATGAGTCTGACACTCGAAGATCCTCGCATCGTTGAATTCGACGTTCGTACTGACGAGATGCTCGTCAATATGGGGCCGCAGCACCCCAGCACGCATGGTGTGCTGCGATTGCTGCTGCGGACCGACGGTGAAATCGTCCATGAAGTCACGCCGCATATCGGCTATTTGCACCGCTGTGCCGAGAAGATCGGCGAGAATCTGTCGCCGCCGCAGTGGATTCCGTACACCGACCGGATGGACTATCTGGCGGCGATGAACATGAACCTCGGGTTCGCTTTGACGATCGAAAAATTGATCGGCATGGAAGTCCCCGACAAGGCGATGAACCTGCGGGTGATCATTGCCGAACTGAACCGAATCGCCAGTCACCTCGTCGGGATGGGCGCGTATGGTCTCGACCTGGGAACGTTCAGTCCGTTCCTGTATGCCTTCCGCGAGCGTGAGATCATTCTCGATCTGTTCGAGGAAGTTTGTGGTGCGCGTTTGACCTACAGCTACATTACGATTGGCGGGGCGACACATGATCTGCCCGATCAAATCACGATTCCACCGGGCCTGGCGCAACTGACCGAACGTGATCCCAACATGCGACTCAGTTGGGCCGATGCTCTGCGGATGTTCCTGGATTGGATGACGCCGCGGATCAAAGAATACCACACTCTGCTAACGCGCAACGCCATTTTCGTCCGCCGCACGGCCGGATTAGGCGTCTTGTCGCCCGAGATGGCGATGAGCTACGGCTGCACGGGACCCGTCCTGCGCGGTAGCGGCGTTGACTTTGACCTGCGTCGCGACGGTGAGCCGATCTACACGCGGATGTACCAAGGATACGACTTCAAGATCCCGGTCGCACCGTTCACCGATCCCGCGTTCGGAGCGATTCCGCCCGATGTGAAACTCGGCGACAACTGGTGCCGGTTCTTCGTTCGCATGATGGAAGTGGCTCAGTCGATTCAAATCGTCCGTCAGGCCCTTGATCGCTATCCGTCGTCGAAGGGGGAATATCGTGTCCCGTTCAAGATGAATCAGAAACTTCCCTCTGACGAAGTCTATCTGGAAACCGAATGCCCGAAGGGGTCAATGGGCTTCTATGTCATTGGCGACGGCGATGCGGAACCCTTCCGCGCCCGCGCGAAGAGCTCCTGCTTCTGCAACCTTTCCGTCACCGGCCCGCTCTGCCAAGGCGTCCTGATCGCCGACATCCCCTCGATCGTCGGCTCTCTCGATATCGTGATGGGCGAGATCGACAGATAACGTCTTCTGGACGTGATTCCACTTGGAATTCAGCAGGCGATGATTTAGTTCACGAATCGATCGAGCCCCGAACCAGGTTTCGGCAGGTGCTGGCATAGGGCCTCAGCACTTGCAAGAGACCCGTGAGAACGAGGAGATTGATCATCGCGGATCTGAGCTCGGGCGAATTCGGAGAGACGGCAAGTCGCCAGAATAAGATCAGAGTGCAAGCGGCCTCGATCACATAGCACGTGATCAAGGTTGAACCGCGTGCTTCGTTTTTCTCGTTTCCGATTTGGATGCTGCGGGTGATGAGAATTGTCAAACAACTGACCAGCGCCCAAACTTCCTTGATGTTTCCAAGCTGATAAATCGGCACCGCAAGAGCCACTGCGAGCCCTACGAACCCAACGACGCTGAAGCAAATGCCTGCCCGAAATGCCCACAGACGTTGGTGGCAGGCGAAGTAGGTGACGGTGGCCCAACTGAATGAGAACAGCATCAGCAGGGCGCCGAGCAGCACGTCCTGGAACGTGCCCGAGGACAGCATTCCCGAAGTTCGTGGCGCCGAGTAGGCTATGACGACACCGACTGTTCCCATCACAAGACAGAACCATTGGCATGCGATCCAGAATAACAAGATCGGCCCCCGCCGCTTCTGGATGTCGTCTGGCCACATCAATGGTTGGGCTTCGGTGCTGAATGTCGACTCGGCCATGGTTTGCCTAACCCGAGTGCAAGTCCGTCATTGATCCGGTTGAAATCTGTCCGGTCCGTAATGTCCCTGATCGTACTGAGAAGACGATGATCGAAGCAATCCGTCTTGTTTTGTGTTAGCAGCCTGTTGAAGAATGGGAGACAGGCACCTGGGTCGTCGGGGCGTCATGGCGTTGTTTCATCTGATCCGAGCCAGTCCCCGTGACTTCAACGGGCTGTCAGATGGCAAGTCCGTCGCGAATGCTGGGCTGGGATACAGAATGGATGAGCTCAGCGAAAGATGGAGACATTCGGACGCGCGTCTTTGAAGCCGTTCAAACCCGAGTCGGTGATTTCGGTGTTTCGAATTCTGAGCATGGTGAGATTTTTCAGGCGCTTGATGTCGGAAAGGCTCGTGTCTGTGATCTTGTTGTGACTGATCCCCAGCGTTCGCAATTTTCCCAACACCATCAGTTCACTCATGCCGGCATCGGTGAGGGCGTTGTTCTCGATTCTGAGTTCTTGCAGCCCTTCGAGCTGGTGCAGTTCAGCCAGGCCGTCGTCGGTGACTCGCGTGCCTGAAATAACGAGTGTCTTCAACGATTTCAGCGTGCAGATTTCTCTCAGGCCCTCATCCGCAATCAAACACCGATCGCAACGGAGTACTGTGAGCTGTTCCAATCTTTCAAGACTTTTGAAGCCAAGTCCCGAGATCGCGGTTCGGCTAAGGCTGAGTTCCTTTAAGTGGACCAGACATTTCAGTTCGCTCAAACTGGCGTCGGTGACTTGAGTCGCATCGAGGTTGAGGCTTGTGAGGTGCTTGAGATCCCCCAGACCGTGTAACCCAGTGTCGGTGATCGGTGTGACTCGAAGGTCGAGATGCGTGAGATCGCGCAGGTGGTTGAGTTCACTGATGTCAGTGATTTGTGTACCGCCAAGGGTGAGCCTTCGCAATCGTTTCAGTTCTCGCAACGATCTCAGTCCGACATCCGTGATGGGGGTATCGGAAAGCCTGAGGTCGGTCAATGTTCGTATTGAGCTCAGCCGGTTTAGCTCAACGTCCGTGACTTGAGTGTCGCTCAAGTCGAGCGTCTTGAGTTGGTCGAGGTTCGTCAGTTCCTGAAGTCCGGTTCCGGTGATCTGGTTCGAGCCGATCAAAAGGGTTGTCAGATTTTTCAGTCCCTTTAGTGCTGTCAGACCGGCATCGCTGATTTGTGTCTTGGTCAGCTTGAACGTTTCGAGTTCGTGCAGCCCTCGCAGTTCATTCAATCCTTCGTCCGTGATTTGAGTGCCACGAAGATCCAGTACTGTCAGATGTTTGAGGCGTCGTAGCGACGTCAGGCCGGAATCGGCAATGGGGATGTTGGCGAGATAAAGGTGCCTCAATTCCGGAAGGTCGCTCAATTGCTCAAGGCCTTCATCCGTGATTCTGATCGTGTTTAAGCCGTTCAGATTGCTCAGGTCGAGCGTGGTGATGGTCTTGAGCCTTTTCAACGCCTGCAATCCGTCGTCAGTCATTTCAACGTTTTGCAGCCAAAGGGTCGTGAGATTCTGAAAGTCTGACAACTCACGAAGACCGCGATCAGTGATTCGAGTGTCGCTCAGGTTGAGCTCCGCGAGACGTTCGAAACTGGCCAGTTCCTTAATCCCCGCGTCGGTGATCGAGGTGTTTTGGAGCCAGACCGTTTCCAGGTTCGTCAGTCGTTTCAGATGAAACAGACCGCGATCCGTAATTCTGGTGTCGCTGAGATTCAGATTCACAAGACTTGTCAGGTCCGCCAGTTCTTTCAGATCTCGATCCAAAATCGGAATCGCGTGCAGGTCGAGATCGCTCAGATCGCTGAACGGTTTCAGCAAATGCAAATGCTTCTCACTGAACTTGTGGGCTTCCTCGAACGCAATTCCGATGACGGGATGATCCGGTGCTTCAGCATCTCGCTCGATCAAAGCACCTAACAGTTCAAGCTTCTGAACCGCCTTGGAGACATCGGGACCGTCTTGGGCGATCAGGCGGCTGCCAGCGAGCACCGTCGCTGTGATCAACGACAGAAGAGGAGCACGCATGGCGTTGGTTTCACCGCTGAAGAATCAAGAACGTCACACGCACGAATTTCGTCGGGCAGTTGCAACTTCGTTCCAGCAGGTTCCACCTTACAGCGATTTCATCAGGCTCTCTGAGTCGAACCCCGATCGAGGGGCCATTCGAGCAGGAGTACCTGTTCAGAAACCGCGCGCGTCCTTGGATAAGATCGACGATCGAGACAAAAAACACGGGCCTCAATGCAAGAGCGGCCACCCTTTGAGAAGAGTGGCCGCCCGTTGATCCGAATTGAAGCGAATGCGCAGGCTATTTCGCCAGACCGGCCGCCTTCAGGGCTTTGGCTTCTTCTTCCTTGGACACTTCAGGATTGGGGGTGGCGTCGCCAGGTTCCTGACCCAGAATCCATTTTACCCCACCAGTGACGTGGTCCAGAAATCGCTTGTCGACCCAGGTTGCTTCGTTATGGCCCAAGTTTGTCACGAACACGCGGCCTTCGCCGTAATTCTTGACCCACGAAACGGGGACGTGTCGAGCTTTGGCAACTTCATTGGTCTTCTTGCCATCGGGCCCTTTTTTCATCTCACCCTTGGTTTCGCACTTTTCCAGATTCAAACTCATCAGGACGCGAACCTTCTCTGGCTGCCAGTGACGGTACCAGTAGATTTCGTCCTTGATCTGAAATTCGCTGCCAAACGGCTTCATCGCGGGATGCTTGGTGTCATGCACCGAGATTGTGACAAGTTCACCGGCGTTCCATGGATGGCCGTCGAACGTGCCGCCGATCATGTCCCAATAGGGTTCGTATTCGTGAAAGGTATCGAGCGCCGAGTGAAATCCGATGAATCCATGCCCTTTCTTCGGCAGCCACTCTTTGAAGAAATAGTCCTTGTCGGCGTCGGCGATGGGCAGGTCAAGTGTCGTATAGAACATGACCAGGTCGAATTTTTCCAGATTCGCCTTCGTAAAGTCCGCAGCGGCGTCCTGCGTGCATTTCACGTCGAACAGACCTGTCTGCTGACCCAGTTGGGTCATCGCGACTTCGGCGGGTGCCAGGTCTCGCTTGGGCTGATTCTTCGGGTCACGGGTCACAGGGCCGTGTTTGAACCCGGCGCTTTGTGTCAGCATCAACACTTTGACTTTGTCGGCGGCCGTCGCCAACGACGAACAAAGCACGCTGCCGACACAGACTGCCGCAAAGGCACGGAACAACTTCATAGTGTGCACCTCTCGAGTGATCGAACCGAACGAAGAACAGGCATGATATCGCAAGTTCCGCCGCGTTTCACTCGGCTCGACACTCACATCCTTGGTTCCGCTCCCAGCGTTCCAACCAGTTCATTCAGATATTCGGGACGGCGCAGGCGATCAAGTTCCGCGTCCACCGTCTTTTGGCGCCCGACAATTGTGTCTCGTTCTGTTGGATCGATCTGGGGCCGCTCTTTCAGGTAGCCCGCCAGGTAATCGCGATGACGTTCCCACAGCACGACATCGCGCTGCTGCTTGGTTGCCAACCGCTCGCGGTACCAGTCGCTCGCGAAGAGCGATTCACGTGTGAATTGCTGTCGAACCCAAGGATCCCGTTCCGTTTTTCCTTCGTAGCTGCCATGAGCCATGATGGTCAGCAGGAGCTTGAGCGGCGGACACGCATTCTCGATCGATCCATCTTCGAAGTACTGCGCGGCTGATCGCTGTTGTGCTTCGACGATGTACTTGATTCCGTCTGCGAACGAATCCAGATCTTGTGATTCGGGTTGCAGGATCGATCGATCGAAAACTTTGTCTGGATTGTCGAACACACGCCCGAAGTAGCGTCGGACAAAACGATCGGTGATGCGATAGCCCAGTCGACTGGCCGGAATCGCTTCACCCTTGTGAGTAAAATCGTTGATCGGCTCGAGCAGTCGTTCGGCAAGCAGGAACTGAGGATCGCGTTCGTCCGGTGACATGCGGCACCAGACTTCCGGGATCAGCAGGCTGATATCGTGGTCGAATCGTGCATTCGGACCGATGTAACCTGCCGCGGTTGAATAGCCGGGCAGGTCCGTCAAGATCATTGAGACTAGCGCCGCATTGATGTCGGCCGTGGGGATCACCGCGTTGAAGGGGCCCTTGGTCAACGCGCCTTCGCTTCCTGCGCCCGTCGTGGAGGGGCTCTTGCCCGTCAGCGAGCAAATGTAGTCCATGAAGAGCTCGGGCAATTCCTGGAAATGGATCGGGCCATACACGGCCAGGCTGCGAATCCCTTTCGCGGGTTCTGGCGGATTGTTGCGTCGACCCGACAGCACGGCATTGACCGGCAAATGGACGGGCAAGCGGGCTGGAATCTTGCGCCAGAAACGAGTTCCCATTTGCGCGACATAACGGTCCATCGTGTTCACGACATCCGGACGGTCTTGCAGATAGCGCGGGTTCTTGGAGGGGGCTCCATCGACGATGCGGGGCTTGTCAGAGCAGACCACGAATCGACTTTTCGATTCCAGTGCCGACTCAAGCAGTCGTTTCATCGGTGGCGTGAATGCGTCGAAGTCGACAACTTTTTGAGTGATTTGTTCGATGTCGTCGCGTGTCAGCGGCTCGAAGTTCGAGATAAAGTTCGCACCTTCGCGGGCGATGTCGGCTTCGGCCTGCTTGTCAAAACCGCGATGAACGGCGTCATCGGGACGCTGGAACAACCGATATTCGCAGTTCGACACGAACTTCACCGAATCGGTCGCTGTCGTGGGCTGGTCGCTGGCCGGACTGAACAGGCTGGCATCCGCAGCCAAATTCGAGAGCGATCGAACCGGAACAACGACCGAGGCACTGATGTCGTCTTCGTTCTGAATTTTGGTGGCAGCGGCAAAGTCTTGACGAACTTTGAACGTGCGCCAGCCGTGGTGACCGGACAGACCGACGCGCAGGTACGTCCCAACAATTTGTCGGTCGTGAACTTTCAGCTCGTGCCCCGGGCTGCCGTTGACGAAGTTGACGCTGAAATGGCCGCGCCAGTCATCGCCCCAGGCGGGGTCGTAGAAACGCTTGATGGCATAGACCAGGGCGTAGACGTGACTGGGGATCTTCGCCAGCCACTCGTTGTAGTCATCGGTGTAATCTTCGGACGGGGTCAGCAGTTTGATGACGCTGCCCAGTGACCGCTTGGGGCTCAGGATTGGACGGCTCGGATGGACCGAGTAGTTTTGTTCCTTTCGCATCGAGGGGATCCAACGATCCGTGAAATCACGTGCGAAGATTTTCTCGACCTGATCAAGGTCTTCTTTAATGTCCGAGACATAGACCGAACCATACTGCATGTAGTCGACCAGCGACTTACTGATTTCGCTCTTGCCGCCGCCGCTCACGGTGCACGGTTTGTGACAGAAGGTGCCCTCGGCCGCTGTCCCAATGATTCGCCACGAGGGCGCCGACGGGTGCTTTTCCATTCGCACTTTGTAACCCGAGGGGGCCATGTAAATCTTGCCGGGCAGCAGTGGGATGCTGGATTGCTTCCCGTCACGCGTCCACGAGATGTTCTGCTGCCGCAGGTCGGCCAGGGCGTCTTCGGGAATGTAGTACAGGTCGGGAAAATGACGATCGATTCCATACCCATCCGGCTGGACGTCGATCCATTCCGAATATTCACGGACGACATCGTCAAACGTGCGGCCGTTGTAGCGACGACTGTTGACTTGCAGTTCTTCGCCCAGGCTCCAACTTGGAAAGACCAGTGCGCCACCGGCATGTTCTTCTTCGACGTTTCCCATCAAGTTGGCGGCGTAGCTGATCTGGGTTTTGACTTCTTTTTTGCAGTAGCCGAAATAGTTATCGGCGATAATGGTGACGATCACACCGGCTTCGTTTCGGCAGGTGATTTTGAATGCGTCGCCGCCGTTGTAGAGCTCGTCGTCTTTCTCCCAGCACATCTTGTCTTTGATCTGTCGCGGTGTCGCTTCCCGCACGTGGGGCAAACCCAGTTGCTTCTTGGTTAACCGTGTCAGATGCGGTGCGAGGATCACGCAACCGGTGTGTCCAGACCAGTGTTCGACATCCAGGGCCGCGTCGTTCATCGGAACGAACGGATCGCCCGCATTGCCGAAGATCGATTCGACGAAATCCAGATTGCTGACCAGCGCACCTGGTGCGAAGAATCGCACCTCCATCGTCTTTCGCGGGCAATAACCCGGAACTTCTGGGCAGACAATCGGGCGTAAGAGCACCGTGACCCAGTACCGCGCTTTGTCGGCTTGATTGGCGGTGAATGGCAACAGCAACAGATCTTGCGGTGGATTCATGGCATGTCGGAACAGTTCGACATACGTTCGTTTGGGGACCGCGCGCTTGTCGCCCGGGATTGCCAATCCCCCTTCGCAGACATGGAAGGTACCGACTGTGGTGCGACGGTCTGATCGCGGGTTGTGCAGCACGCCGTTGCGAACGCGATACGAGTGCAGATATTCGCTTTCGAGTTCATCACCATCGGCAGGCAGAGACAATTCTCGGGTTAATCCGTGACGATCACAGACCAGCGCGCGGCCAGGGACGCGCAGCTTATTCGAAGTCGTTGCGGCGGGATTCGCGCGAACTTCAGCCGCAAGTTCGTCGGCGAAATACGAATTCAAAAACGTCTCGATCCGCTGATCGACGGGACAGCGGTGATCGTACAGCAGCCGGGTCTTCTCGCGAAAATTTGTGATAAGACCTGCGGCGAGTTGAACAAGTTCGGTGCCGCCCGCGGCTTCAGAAACCGGCAATCCGTTCGCTGCGAGTTTGAGATTCAAATATCGCAGTAGTTCTAACCGTTCCTGGTCTCGAACCGTGGATGCCCGATCGCCCTCGAATCCCAAGGCGAGTTTCATGTCTTTCACGTCAATTGTCTCTTCACAAAATCAAAGAACGCGGTCGGAGCCTGGGGAAAAGCGTACCCCCCGCCGATCGAAGATTGTACACGTATTGCGGCTCATCTTCGGATGTCCGCAATACAAAAGCTGCCGTAAGTGTGGACGCGATCCTGTGGGTGCAGTTCGTTTGCCAGGCGATCGTTGTACGACAGGATCTCTTTCAACGTCTTCTTCTTCCCATCGATGCTGACTTCGATCGGATTGATAAACGTCCCGTCCAGTCCGGCACTCCGCCAGAGCACGCGCGCATTTGGTGCGGCGCGGTCGACGATGGCTTGCCATTCGGCCGTCAAAATCTTCTTGGCGGGATCTTTCGACAGCCAGTCCATGTGATCGAGCAGGATGAATCGCGTAATCGGCTCGGATTGCCCTTCGAGGAATCCTTGCATCGTGTTGGTGTGACGCGAGACCTGATTGGCGACACCGTTCTTCAGACGCTCGAAATTGTCCTGCTTCAGATATTCAGGACAGGCTTCGGGCGAGTACTCACCGGTCAGGTAGACGCGCCATGCATAGTTGTCTTTCAATGGAATTTTCGTGAACACTGCTTCGACGCGGTCCATCACGAATTGCAGAATTCCGCCCGGATACCCTTCGTCAATCTGACGCCGCTGAGCTCGTGGAACGCCGAGCAGCGACAGCGTCACGTCGCGGCGCATCGCGAACTTGATCATCGGCTTCCAAAGCTTCTTCGCCAGATCGTACTGCTCAAACAGGCTCTTTTGCTGTTCAACGTTCTCGGCGGCCAGCAACGCGTTCACGGCGTCACGCATTTTGGCGACACGGTCGACGTAATAGTTCACAAACCAGGCGAATGTTCCGCTCGTACAGCGGAAATAGAACGATTTACGCCGGCCTTGCCGAAACAGAATCCCTTTATGATCCCAGAATTTCCGGGCGTCGGACGTCAGGTTTGGACGGAGCAGGGAAGGGTACACCTCGTTCCATTCGGGAAGACTTCCCTTGCCGAACAGCTTCCAGAACGTCGGATAGTCGAGGTGCTTCAGCCCCACTTGCTTCAATTCGAGCAGATGATTCTGCTTCGAGTTCATGTCGACCGCGTGGACGTGCCCTGCACCAGCCAGGGCATAGTCCAAAGCGTTACAGCCCGCCGATGTAATCACGACGACGCGGTCTTGCGGCGTCAGTTCCAGCGCGACGCGGTCGAGCCGTGGGTCTTCCCAACACTGGTTGTAGACAATGTTCCGTCCGTGAACGAGGTTGAACCATGTTTTGCTAAGTCGTTCTACAACCATATTTTATGTCTGTTCTTGTCGAAAATCGGAAGCGGAATGGGACAGGTCGAATTCACCGCGCAGTTGTTCGAAGTTCGCGTCGGAAAACGCTCACTATGTTGGTGTAACGCGAGCCGATTCTCAACCGAGACCCTGACGGTTCTTCCTGACGGCATTCTGGTCAGGGTTTGAGCCAGTATTTCTGTTGTCGGCGTCGTGAAAGCGGAGTTTGGAAGCTGGATGACCGCGTGCGAACCAACGCAAACCGAATCCACTTCATGTCCGTCACTCCGTGAGGTGCGACATGCAGGGGGTGTTCGAGGGGCGATCAGGAATCCGCGGGACGGCTGGATTGTATCGAGATCGAAGCCCGCTCGGGAGTCCTCGCCGGGGTGAAGTCGTTCTGGGGCGGACGAGCAGGTCGCTGACACGCGCCGTCGAGGCGAACTCCATCGGTTGAGAGAATGGACCGAGGGTGCGATTGCGGGGCTTTCGGTGGGCGGGTGTCGCTCTGAATTGAAGGGCAGTAAGTCAGCACCACCAAGCACTTCGTCGAGCGAACATTCAAGGCCGAGCGGGCCGCCCGTTGAACTCGCCGCGCGCGAACCCGTCATGACAAAGTGTCGATGCCACTAGCAGACTTCGACATCGTTTGTGACCGACATGTCTTCGACCGCGCGCTGGACGGCACAAGTCACAAGCTGCTTGTTGTAGTAGCTGGAGGTTTTTCCCGAGACAATCAAACGGCCATCGTTGACTCGAACAGACAACCCGCGAATACGACCACCGGTTTTGATATGGACCGCCTGTTCAACCAACTCGAGCAGGTGGGGCAGTCCGGGCGACGATGGGACGAAGGCAATGCTCATTCTGAGTCCTCCATGAAGTGACAGACATTCAACCTGACCGCAAACCGCACCGCGTTGATGTGGCAAGCACGCACAATCGTTTGCAATGAGGATGTGGCTGGAGATCGAAGTGAGACGAATTCAGCTTCCGTGCCATGTCCATGTGAGTTCAAGAAATGACGTCGAGCCTTCCGTCGGCTCGACCACCTACGAACCGTATCCGTTGAAATTCACACCGTCAAAAGAAATTCGCAGAATCACGACAGAATTTAAGGAGAATTGTCTTTGAATCCGCAAGCCGCAGAACACCTAATCACCCATGCTTGGTATCTCGCCCAGGTTCTCGGAGATGAGTGGCGTTGAAGGTCTCTGACTGCCCCGTCTTCCTGGAGACTTCATCCGGGAATTGTTGTCGCGATATGGATGGGGAGCCCATGCCACCGCCATCTTCACAGCCGGAGCAAGTTGATTGGCTCAGCCAACGTGGTTACGCGCGGCGGAGTGGCGAATGCCCCAACAGGCCGTGCCGGCCGCCGCCGCCGCAAACAGGTACTCGAGCACCGGAATTCTGGCGACCGGTTGAGCTGCCGGGGCGGCGACTGAGCCTGTGCCTGGAGCGAGTGGCGGGGCGGTGATTGCGAGCGGAGCGATCGCGACTTCAGGTTCAGTGGGAGGAACCTGGCGATAGTCGCGAATCGGGATGGACTTCGATTCCACGATCTCTGGGATCGATTCGTCCACCGCGGCAAACAGCTCATCGGGAAAGTCAGGGTTAATCTCAAGTGACCCTGCGACGATTTCGAAGATATTGTAGGTTGGATCATCGGTCGAGATGGGCGACGTTCTGAGTTCGCGGACGCGAGTCGGAATTGCGGTGCACTGGTCACCCATCTGAAAGGTCACATATTTCTCAACAACCGACGAATGCAAGATTTTACGCTGGGGGTCGAGAGACTCGATTTTCATAGGGTACATTCCCAGCGATTCGGCCAGCCAGACATCCAGCCGATACTGGCTTTGGTGGTGGAAGAGGATGATCTGCTGCACGGGAAGGCCGTCCAGATTCTCCCGCCGCACCGTCGAGCACACGTCATTCGATTCGAGCATCCGTTTCCAGGTAAATGGATCCTGCACGATAGGCCATCGTCCGGCCGTGAAATCGTCAAACAGCCACTCGAATTGAGCCAGATGCAGCAGCCCCATCGGCAATGGTGACGGGCCATTTTCTTTCCCGGTATAGGTCCATGAGTCCGCATTGTTGGCGGCCCATTCGTCCCCGCAATGGTCATCAGGAGTCGTCGAAGGTGTTAATCCTCCGTTGCGAACGTAGAGCTTCGGGACACGGGCGCGATACTTCGAATCCTTCATCCAGAATTCCAGTTCTCTCGCGAAGTCGGGGCTGCGAAGTACCATGCGATAGTGCAACGAGTGAATCAACTTGGCGGACTCACTGGCCGCCTGGATGCAGCGTTCAATCTCTTGTTTTCGTAAGAAATCTTGCGCATGCAATTCTGGAGGACTGGACGTCATGGCGATCGCAATGATCCCAAGAAGCGACCGGTACGTTACCCACGCGATCCAGCGTCGATCAACCGACATCGCCAATCTCCTCAACCGACTCTAAGTCAATCGGGCTGATGTAAGACGGAATGACTATTGCGAGGGGTGATTAGACAGAGGTCGTTGAGGAATTTCAAGAGGGGTTTTCAGTTCAGGCGAAGGATTTCAATGAATCCAGGGTTCGCCGAACAACAGACCTCGCGCCGTGGTCAGCGATAGAAATCGACAGTTCGCTGGATGCCATCCACGATTGAGGTGGCGCGCCAGTCAGGCAGCACGTTCGTAATCAGATCCGTGCGTGGCGAATCATTTCGTGGCAGAGTCGGCCCTTCGATTGTGATCGTGCGAGCAGAACCGGGAACCGCAAGATCAATGGCTGTGACCAGTTGCTCAACGGTCGCCGCTTCGCTCGGCAGGTCGACGACGATCGAGCCTGGTGGCGTCTGCAGTGCCGTTTGCACGAATGCATTCGCCACGTCTTCGACATAGTCGTAACCCACCACGCCACGATAATTGATCTGAAAGGGCCGCCCTTCTGCCGCAGCTCGCGCCGCGAGCGATGGTCCGGCCGTCAGGCCCTGATCGCGTTCTGGGCCATAGACCACGTGCGGCCGGATTCCGACCGAAGGCAGGCCGGCATGCATCCAGTATTGCTCCGCAATCAGCTCCATCGCTTTCTTGAATGCGCCATAGAAGCTGGGGGAACGGTTTTCGGGAGCGGCTGTCGCCAGCAACCCGCCCGCGGAATCGGGTTCGGGGCCGAACACCGCCAGTGAACTGGCATAGGAAAGCCCCTGAATCTTCGATCTCACCGCCTGCTCGAACAGCGCCACGCTGCCCAGGACATTGACTTCGCATCCCAGGAAAGGGTCTTGCTGGCATGCGGGCGTCAGCAGCGCGGCCAGATGGATGACATGGCTGATGCGATGACGCTCAAAGACCTCCGCGAGCAGCGCTCGATCCAGCAAACTACCCGAGACAAATGGGACTCGGGTCGCGTTTGAACCCAGCAACCGCTCCCAGCGAGGGCGATTTTCATGGGCATCCAGCGCGACGGCCGCAAGACCTCGTTCCATCAGTGAACGAAGGACCCAGGTTCCAACAAATCCACTACCGCCGGTGACGAGAACGCTGATACTCACGCCAGATCTCTTTCGATGGCGATCGCGGGAAAATCGAGGCGGCGATCGTGTCGGGGAAGGGCAATGACGACGGAATCTCAGATCATATCGAGCTTACGATGCGAACGGACGGGTGGTCGCGAACAGTCCGCGCAGATTCCTTCGACTTCCAGCCGGTGACCCGACATGCGAAACCCATGCTCGGCGGCAATGGTCTCCAGGAATCCCGAAATCATCTCGTTCGGGAATTCGATCATCTCGCCGCATTTCTTGCAGATCAGATGGTCGTGCTGTGGATAGCCATAGTCGTGCTCGTAGACTTCCCGGTCGTTGGCACGAGCCACTTTTCGGATCAGTCCTGCTTCTTGCAGCAGGTTCAGCGTCCGATACACGGTGCTGCGACTGGCAAGCATCGTTCCCTTGTGCCCTGCCAGGCTGTCGATCCATTGATCCGCATCAAAATGTTCATGTGATGCGTAGATTGCCGTGACAACGGCCTCTCGCTCAGGAGTCAGCCGCATTTTCTTCGTCAGTAAGAACTCACGAAATTTGTCGACGGGTGCGACGGTCACGTTCATCGTGGCCAGATCCGACACGAAACACTCTCCTCAGCTTTTGATCAATTGGAACAAACGGGCGATTGAAGACCGCCCCTTGCGACGTTGTGGCGCACGCGACACGCGTGACCACATATCCTACACAGTAAATCTGTGGATGTCCAAAAGTTCAAATTGAAGACAGAATCGAAATCGACCAGCCGTGTGCGAATGTCCGCTACGAATCGGTCATTCGTCGTCGAAATCGATGCCCAGCGAATCGAACATCCGTGACAAGGCCGCTTCGAGCTTCTCGTCGGTATCGTAGGCGCCACTGTCGATGGCCTCTTTAATCTGAGCCAGTCGCTCGGCACGTACTTCTGGAGTTTCACTCAGCCGATCCATCATCTTACCTGCCGACGAAATCTCAAGTTCATCTTTGGGAACCGAGACAATAGGTTCCGAAACAGGCTGCGCGGTCGTCGGAGCCACAGGGCGAGCGGGGGTCGCTCCCGATGCCGATCCAATTCCAGAGACGTCCATGTTACTCTGCCCCTCATTGCTTGGGCGATCAATCCGCTTCCACGATTTGGAAAACGCAGGATTCACGCCAGAGGGATCATAGCTCACACATGCCAGATTGTTCAACCGGGACTGCATTTGACGACTCATAACTTTCCCCTAATCAACAGGTTCGGACAAATTGTCCGGACGAGCGGGCAGTTGGGGGAACGTCGTCTTTCCCGGTGCTCAACATCGAACCTCACGCGGTTGACATCGAAAGCATGGCGATTTTTCAGCAGGGATCCGTCAGATGGATCATCGTTGTCGGCCCGAATTCGTCCGACACCACAGGTATCGGCGTTCCGGCCCTCAACAATTCAATCCACCTGAGAATTCCTCGCCAAATCCAGTTCATGGTTGTCGAAATAAACAAGTGTCCAGTATTGTTGTGTGGTGGAATGATGCAAAACGGAATGACGCCCGCTCGTCGATTCAACTGACGTCACGGCTTGAATTGCAGCGACAGCCGGATGGATTCGGGTGCATCGGAGAAGACTCATGCAGCACTGGACGCGATCCCGATTTCATTTCCGCCAGTGCTGAGCGTCATCGTGCCATGTAAATTCGCGACTGCCGAAGATTCTGCGAAAAGGTGAACGTCCCTGCAGCTTCTCTCGCTGCGTATGATACGATTCGCGGCCCCCGTTTCCGTCGGCCGCCGAGGTTTTCGTCGGGGAGCCAACTAGGAGGATGTCATGACAACCAGCCAATCCCTGCTCGAATTTCGTGACGGAAATATCACGTTCGTGATTTTTGGCGACGAATTGAAGCAATTAGACGAATTGAATGTCGCCGGAGTTGGCGAACGTCTCGTCGAGATTGCCGAACGAGCCGCGCCGCCGCTGATGGTGCTCGACATGAGTGTCACGGAATTCTTTGGATCATCATTTATTGAGGTCCTGTTCCGTGTCTGGAAGAAGCTCGGCACCAAACCCTCGCCCAAATTGGTTCTGGCCGGCGTCCAAACATACTGCCGGGAAGTGCTGAGCGTGACACACCTCGATTCGCTTTGGCCCGTCTATGAATCGCGCGATGCGGCCGTGGATGCTCTGAATCAGGTCGCTGTCACAGGTTGAACGCGTACCAGACTGAATGCCGCGTCTATTCAGATGGGGCATCGATTGGGGTGGCGAATTTCGTTTGCCAGACGCTGATCGTGGCATTCTGATCGGCGTTGCTCTGTTTGGTGACACGGCGCACGCCAGATTGGCAAACTCGACGTAATCGGATCGTCGACCCTGGCGACACGAAATCGGGACTGCAACATGCTTCCGCAGATTCCTCTCGCAAGATATGTTGTGAAGTGGCCCGTGGTTGCCCGGCGGAAACGTGATGGATGCACTCAGCCACTGCATGACCCGACCGATTGAGCACAGCCCGGCGGCGTGAGCGTCACGTGTCGGATGAGATGACGCCATTGACCGTCCACTTAAGCCACTTCCGCTTGAAAATGTGATGGCGGGTGACGAATTGATATCAAATGCGGGTTGATTTCGAATGATCGTGACGATCGATGGACCAGCGGGAACCGGCAAAAGCACCGTCGCACGAATCCTCGCCGAGCGGCTGGGCTTTGAGTTTCTGAATACCGGCGCCATGTATAGGGCGGTAGCCTACGCCTGCCTGCAACGGCAGGTCGAGCTGGCGAATACGACGGCTGTTGGTGACCTGGCCGGAACGCTTGAGATTCTCTTTTCCAACAATCACCTATTGCTGAACGGACTGGATGTCACCGAGGCGATTCGTGGACAAGAAGTGACGCAGTCCGCGTCAATCGTTGCCGCCAATCCCATCGTCCGCAAACGACTGGTCGAGCTGCAGCGTCAGGTCGGGCAGGGGGGCAACCTTGTCACTGAAGGTCGCGACCAAGGCACGACCGTCTTTCCTGATGCGGAATGCAAGTTTTTTCTGACGGCTTCTCCCGCCGAGCGGGCCTTGCGTCGCCAGCGCGAACTGAACGCCAAGGGAGATGCGATTTCGCTGGATGAATTGCTCCAGCAGCAGGAACTCCGCGACCGCCGTGACGAATCCCGTGCGTGCTCACCCTTGAAGCCCGCGGACGATGCGCTGCAAGTTGACACCACCGAAATGTCGCTCGACCAAGTTGCCGCCCATCTTGAACGTCTGGTGCAACGCGCCAAAGCGGAACTCGATGCCTCATTTCAGCGACGCTGAAGCATGGCGACGTTGTGCTATTCGATTCTGAGCAGATCTTTTCTGGGCAATACCAATCTCCGTTGTCTCAACGTTCTCCTAAACCTTCCTTTTGGATGACCGCACGTCGCAGGTGTTTGCGCGACACCGACCCGTCAACCGCAGTCGATTTCTAGCAAAAATTCGATAACCAAGGTTCATCGTTTGCGAAAGGATCGGGAGTCGAGTAATCGCGACGAGCGGACCAAATCCCACGGCCGTGTACAACCGACGAAAAACTTCCACACCCGTCACCCAGGTTCCATCCGATAACCGGCCCTGAATTTCTGCCATCAGGTCGTCGTACGTCTTGCCGAGTTCTTCCGGGCGGAAATCGGGATTGTCGATGTCGGTGAACTGAATTTTGCCCTTCCGGTCCATTCGGCGTAGCAGATTGACTTCCCGAAGACAGAGCGGACAACCACCATCAAAAAAGACTTCAATTTCACAGGGCACCGTCAGGGCATTGGTCATCGAGAGTTCCTTTTCTCGAATTGTAGTCAACCACCTTCGGCGCGACGAAGAATTGATTTTGCCCTCGTTGCCAAGCTCCCGCTTGGCAACGCTGCCTCGACTCGGAAGTGTCTACGAGGAGCCCTGCCACGTTCCTCGCGATGGGAAACCAGATCGCAAGAGGCGTTACCAAGCGGGAGCTTGGTAACGAGGAAACTTTACAGAAAACACGAGGAAACGAGGAAATGTAAACGGGTGCGCGAACAAATGTCCGCCATCAGTCATTCAACGGCTGTGAGATCCTTAAATACGCGAACAGATTCCTCACCTGCTCGTCGCTCAAATCTTTCAACTGATTCTCGGGCATCAGTGACTTTCGCGACTTGATCAATTCCTCAAGCTCGGCACGCTCCAGCGAAATGGTTTGCCCGTCGGGGCTGCGTAGCGTCACCGTCTGCGGATCGTTCTCTACCAGGAAACCGGTCACGACGCGGCCATCCTTCAAGACCGCAATCTGTGTTTCAAACCCTTCCCGAATCTCGGCACTCGGGTTGACGATGTGAATCAGCATCTGCCGCAAATCATCCCGTTTGTACGTCGTCAGATCGGGGCCAATCTTGCCGCCCGATGCGTGCAACGTATGGCACTTGCCGCACATTTGCAGGTACAGTTTTTTACCGGGATACGGATCGCCTGCTCCGACCAGCACACTTGAATAGTGGTCAATCTGCGTCTGCATCTCGGCGGTTGTCGCTCCCTCAATCTGATTCCAATGCTTCTGGATCAGGCCCGCCAAGTGGTCGTCGCGATGGATTGTCAACCGGCGGACCGTATCCAGAGGGAGTGCCGTTGCGGCAATTTCTCCGCGATCGACCGCTTCGACCAGCGCGATTGCCCAGCTCTTGCGGCTGACCAGCAGTGACTGGGCGACGGTACGGACATCCTCGTTCATGTTCGCGTATTGATTCAGGACCGCCGCGGCGATGTTCGGATCAGGATAGGCCTGTAGCGACGTCAGGATCGCCGCCTTCAGTCCGTCGTCTGCTGTCCTGGAAAAGGTTTCGAGCAGAATTGGAACGGAACGCGGCTGCTTCACCTCACCAAAAATCCCCGCATATTCGGCTCGCTTTCCCGCCGCGGCTTTCTCATCCGCGATGACCATCAGTGCTTCATCAATTGCTGGTCCGTCACCCTGACGAATCTTCAGCGACAACGAACCGCCGCCCGCCGCGCTTAACGCACTCACCAGGTCGGCCGGCACATTGCTCAATGAGCGTCCCTGGTATGCTTCTTCAAATCCCTGCATCAGCGCTTTCGTTGTGTCAGCATTAGGCGACTGCTTCAGCAGTCGGGCGCAGATTGCCAGATCGGCACGCTGCCCGGTCGATGCGAACCGACGCATCAGTCGCGGCAAGATTTCCTTCTGCACTAGCGGCCAGGTCCAAATGGTCCGGTCTTCGAAGAGATGCAGCGCCGGTGAAGCCTCTCCCGGTGCTGTGCTGACCACCGTCGTCGTTCCCGCAATTGGCTTCGTCACAGGCGGATCGACATTCGCTTCCAGCGCCCACCAGATCATCAGCGGTTGTCGCGCCTCGCTGGTATCTTCGTCATGCCGCATCAGATTGCGAAGAATCGGTAACGCTTGTTCCGATGGCAGGCGCTTCGCCGATGCGGCCATCTGATTGCGGACTTCGATATTCGGCTCGGTCACGGCGATTGCTGCCACGCGTGCGGCGATATCGGACGGCAACTGTCGTTCGTCCGCCAGCAAACGAATTGTCCAGAGCCTGACTTGAGCTTCCTGGTGTTCGAGCGCTTTCAGGGCGGTTGCGTCGTTCAGGCCATCCGACAGATTGAGTGCCCACAGCAACTCGAGCGACAGTTGGCCCGATGTTCGAAACAGCTTCGACCGAAGGTCGGGCACGACGGCCGCATCTTTGCGATCGGCAATCAGGCGCCGTGCGGCTTCTCGATGCCAGCGATCGGGACTCTCCAGCACGGTGAGCAGTTCAGAGGTTGTCATCTGATCCAGCGTCTTTGCGACCGACTTGGGTTTCGAGATTTTCTCGGTCGCGGCAGGCTTGCGGCGGATGCGATAAACTCGTCCATGTTCACGGTCGAGACCACCCTGATAGTTCGCCGTATGTGCGAGTTGCCCGTCGTACCAGTCGGCAACGTACAACGCTCCGTCGGGGCCATCCTTCACGTCCACCGGACGGAACCAGCTATCGGACGAATCCATGGCATATCCGATGTCTTTCGTCTTGAACGTCGAACCAACCGCCTCGACATCGCTAATCACCACATGATTCAGAATCGCGGCGGCACCGAACAGCTTGCCTCGATACTTCGCGGGTAGTGCGAAGGGACCGTCCACATTTCCTTCATAAATCACAAATTCATGTGTGAAGCGTGGCACGTTGTGATGTTCCATCGCGGGGAAGTACCCGAACGAGTACGGGTTCGACAGCGGCCCATGCTTCGAAAAGCCTTTTTGCAGGTAGGCGCCCTGCTGGTAGTGAAACCCGCGCGTATTGCCGCCGTTATGTCCCGAGAAGGCACGACCGGCGGAATCGAGTTCCAGGCCAAACGCATTTCCGCCGCCTTCCGAAAAGATCTCGTAACGCTTGGTGGTCGGCTGGTAACGCCACACATTCTGTCCTTGTGAATGCACGGCCGGGGCACCGGTCTTGTCGTCCCGCTTTCGCGGTGGACCGATCGTGACCGCACCCGACACGGTGCTCCCTTGAGCGCCGTACAGCCAGCCATCGGGGCCCCAGCGCAAACTGTTGACGACAGAATGAGAGTCTTCGATTCCGAATCCGGAAAGATGGACTTCCGGGTCGCTATCGGGCACATCGTTTCCATCTCGGTCAGGATAGAACAGCAGGTAGGGTGGATTCAAAACCCAAACTCCCCCGCGCCCCTGGACGAATGCCGTCGCGATGTTCAGGTCATCCAGGAACGTCGTGTGCTTGTCGAAGACACCATCGCCGTCGGTGTCTTCATGGATCGAAATCTTGTCGATTCCTTTGACGCCGTGCGGTGGTGGTTCGGGCACTTTGTCGTAGACGGCTCGCCACCACTGGTCTTTACTCAACATGGTCAGTCCCGCCGGTTCGGGGTACTGCAAGTATTGCATGACCCACAGTCGCCCGCGTTCGTCGAAATTCATGAATAGCGGTTGTGAGACAATCGGCTCGGCCAGCACGAGATCGATCTGCAGGTCTTCTGGGCACTTGATGTGGTCCATGGATTCCCGCGGTGACAGGGCGGTCTGCTGGGCTTCCCGGCGAATTACCGTCGCGAATTTGCTGACCTCCGGCGCTTTCCCCACTTTGGAGAAGGGCGACAGTTTGAGGTCGGTCAGACGTTGCGCCGCGGGTTCGGCCCACGTGAGATCATCGCCCGAACGAAACGCCCATGCCCCTTCGAGTGCGATCGCGTCGCCACCTGCGATCAGTTGCGGTGGCCCGCCGGCAAACCCACTCGCCCCCTCGGGGACCACCTCGCGGATTGCGATGGAATTCCGTTGACCCGGTTTCAGGATCGTGTCCGGGATCACATAGCGATGCTGATTCTCGCCACCACCGACGTACTTGGGCGGCAGTGAACCGCTGACACCGACTTTGGTCCCATTGACGAAGCTCTCACTTGCGCCGAGCAGTTTCTCGACATACAAGAACGCGCCGCGCCCCTTCCACGCCTCGGGCACCTCCACTTCGCAGTAGTACCATCCTGTGGTCGGTTCTTTGCTCGGCTTATCGGTCGGTTTTGTGGTTCCTGGAACGGTCGCCGTTGTCCAGGATTTTGAAACGGCTGGGGCAGGCTCTGCGTTTGAGGTGACCCCTGGCGGGACCGCGACCAAGGGGCGATCTGCCGGAGGAACTTCCAGTCCCGCCGCCCAATGCAATCCGTTCAGCAATAGACGCTGGAACACGGGCTGTTTGAAGTCGTCGGGGTGTCCCATCGAAGAATAGAATGTGCGGCCGCCGTCCTTCCGTTGGAAGGTCCAGGCAAACGGTTCCTGTTGAACGCGGCCTTCGATGCGACCTCGCATTAGTTCCGTTGCGGCAGGGTCGAGAGGAAACGTCTTATACAGCGTTCCACCAGTGGTGAATTCGCCCGAGATCCCCGTCAGGATCGGATGGCCGACACCCGGCAGCGTCCAGACGATTCCTTTTGTCTCACCCGCGGTGTGGCCCTGATAGTTCCCACCGAGCACGTCACGATCGATCTCTGGCCATGCATCAAACCCTTCGGGCGGCTCTGCGTTCCGGAAAGAAAACGCATGGCTTGCCGTGCGGATTCCCACCACCGGCTTTCCATCGGCCACATGCTTCCGGATCAGGTTCAATTGCGATGGCGGCAAGACTCGTCGGCGGGCACTAATCAGCAGCACATCCGCTTCGCGGACGACCTCGATCCCTGGCAGATCGCGCTTCACGTGGTCCTTGTTTGCCGAGTCAAACACGAAGCTGGTCTTGAAAGATGGGCCCAGAAACGCCCGGGCGAATTCGGGTAGCGTCACTTCCGTCTTGTATTCATCTTCTGCCGCGATGATGACGACGTGCGGCCGTTTGTCATCATCGAATTTGAACGGGGTGCCGCCCAGGAAATCGCTGCTGGTCATCGAAGGGCACCAGTATTTTTCAATATGCTCGACGACCAGATCGTTGCCGGTGAAGTGGCTGACGAAAGGATTCATCGCCGGGTTGTACATCGTGTCGGTCATGTCGCGCATCAGGGCGACGTTCATCCCCTGATAGCTCAATTGCCGAATCGCAAAGGGCCGGCCGAGCACGCACATATTGGTGTGTACGCCCATCACGATCACATTCCGAATCCCACGACTTTTCATCAACCGATAGGCTTCGTCCGAATCGGTGATCGCGTCTTGCTCGTGAATTTTCAGAGTCTCGATCTGCCGCGACCAGGCCCGCGTGTTTTTCTTCAGAGTGGTTTCACAATCACACCCGCCATCGGAGTCATCAATTGGCAGGACCGGTTCTTTGTTCGCATCGATCCGACACCACTTTTCCAAGGGGCGTTTAGTCTCGACCGTCGGTGCCGCTTGAGCGAGTTTGCGCTGCGGAGTGTCTTTGTAGAACTCCATCGTGTCGCTGGGGCAATGAATGATGAGGACACCCTTCGACCGAGCCGCCTTTAAGACCTCGTTCATCCGCGGGGCCATTTCCGCGACGCGGGCGGTTGCATTGGGACACCAGTGCTTGTCCCACATGTCGCAAACCACGATGGCGGTCTGGTCTGCCTGCCATGTCGTCTCGGTCGTGATTGCCTGCCAGCGATTGGCTCCGGGTGCCACTTCCGTCCGCGTCCGCAGGTTCAGCGTCAGCGGACTCGCTTCCGCTGCGATCAGTTGCGATATGTCGCCGAGAATCGCGCCCACAGACCCGCAGAGCACCACCACAAAGACACACCAACGCATAGCGATCTCCGACAACGAATGATCTCTCACAAAACCGCGACCGGCTCCGAGTGTCCGTCGACCGAACCTGAGGCATACGGCTGATCGAAGTCGGTCGGGCGTCTCCGCTGAGTGTCGGAAACGTGATGACTTGAATCACTCAAAGCCGCTGCGACTCCCATTCCGTCGACTGCCAGACCGACCGCGAGGTACCGCTCAGCCCTTTCAGGAGAATCCTCAGGGCAGGGCACATCCAGAAGTGTGATCACCCCCGAAAGGAATTGCCAGCAAAGCCACTGTCAGCGTACACCAGTCAGGCTTTGGAGAGTTCGAAAATAAGGTACCGCTCGCATCAGGTTGGAGCTTGAAGCGGCAGGCGAGGTTGTCGCATTACAAAGTCAGAGTAGTGCAGTTATCTACTCTGACTTCCAGTAGAATTGGTCGAGCGTCAAATGGACCTAACGACCGCAAAAATCCTACTCCGCAGGCGGGCTTGAAGACGCCGCCAGGGAAATTCCAGTAATTAACCTTCGAACTACGAGATTGATTCCTTGGATCTCACTCCCTTCTTGCACACGGATGAATTCTATTCCATCCAGAATGGCGGCGATCTCAAATTCTCGTTGTCGATCTCGATTCTGATTTGGGGAGTTCAAATGGTGCTTCTCGTCGTATTCAATCGCGAGCCGTAGAGAGGGAATGTAGAAATCGATTCGATATTGACCTACGGGATATTGCCTCTGAATCTGGCACAGTCCGTCGAACACTCCGAAGAGCAATTCCTCGAAATGGCGTTCCTTGACGGGATGGACGAGAAAATGCGATTTCGTTACACCAAGAAAATTTGCTGTTTCGATAAGCCAGGTGTGCTCTGACCATCGTCTGCTGCGTATCGCGATTTGGTGCGAAACATCGAGCCCAAAGTGAACTACCCTCCTGCGAATCCGACGGCTGCCCTCCGTTTTCTCGATATCGAATTGGCGCTTAAGTTCAGGCGTTACGGCGATAGCCGACGTGTGCTCATTGATCGTTTTGATTGACGATTCAAACAATACAGCCAGTTCGAATTGTGATATCCAGATGTCATTTTCGAAGATGACGAGGTTGACCGACTTTCCATTCGGGCAGGTGCCAACGATGTGTTTAATGGCCATGGATTTGTTCGAGAAATCGTGCTAGCGCACGTGACGATTTCGACCACTGTTTTGCAGCATCGTTGGTAACGTCAAAGAACTCGATTGCACGAGTTTCCTCGGCCGCATCGAGACGGCGACTGAGGAAACACCGAACTGCGGATCGCACGTAATGCATATTGCATTGCCGCTGATGACGGTCTTTTGCGTTCAGTCCGAACCAATGCGCCAAGAGTTGCGGAACTACTGCAACAAAACTTTGACGTTCGAACCGACGGCCATTTTGGGCCAGAGTTTGCCGGCGGGTTCGATCTTGGTCTGCAGGACTGTCTCGGTCGTCCCGGCCACCGGAACGGTTTGCGGTGGAATGCCTGTGATGACCCCGCTACGTCGATCATTTGTCGGGAAGATCAACGTCACCTTGCTGCCCTGGCGAGCCTGGGCGGTGGCGTGTGACGGGATCTGAGCCACGACGTGGGGCTGTTGATCGTCGAGGATTTCGACCAGCGTGCTGCTCGCGTTGACGCGATCACCTTCCTGCAATTTGATCTCACCGATCGTGCCGTAGCTGGGGCTGGTGATGGTGAGTTCTTTGACTTGCGCTTCGAGCGCCGTCAGTTCTTCTTTTGCACTATTGAAGCGGGTTTCGGCCACATCGACGCCTGACGATGCGCGAATCTTGCCGTTCAAATCCTGATCGAGCTCTTCCAGCTTCTTCAGTCGTTGTTCGCACAGTGCGACCTGAGTGCCGATCGCTTCGACAGCGGCGGCCGCGGCGTCTTCTCGTAGCATCGCCTGCAGCCGACGATCATCAGGCTGAGTCAGGCTGGCCGAGATTGGGCGGAAAGGATGATCGGTTTCGGCCAGCAGGGGACCAATGCCGGAATCGCCGGCGCTCAGGCGTTCTTTCCACGCGATCTGTTCGACTTGCTTGTTCAGCTTCTCTTGCGAGAGGGCAGCGACTTTCAATTGGGTTTCGAAAATCTCGCTTTGCAGTTCGCGGCGACGCCAGCTCAGCTCGACTTCGGCGATCGCTTTCGAGCGTGCGACTTCTGCTTCGAGTTCCGCCAGATCGCGTCGCTTGCGATTTAACCGGTCTTCGAGTTGGGTGTCGATCAACTGGATCAGCGGGTCACCGACCGCGACCGATTGTCCGGTCTTGACCGACACCTCCTGGATGCGTGCCGCGCGGCTGGCGGTCACAACGGTCCGGCGGGCTTCGATCGAACCGGGGAATGTCTTCTGTCCGGTGTATTCCAGCAGAAGGCCCAAACCGGTTCCGGCCGAGGCGGCCAGACAAACGAACAATCCGACCCGGCGCCACGGCGTCGGCTGCATGGTGGCTGGTACGGGGGTAGTATCGTCGGACATCATGCGCATCGTTCCGAGAGGCGTGATTGCGTGCTAGTTCCTCTGATTGGAATCGGCATGAATCGCGGGCTTTGATTGCGCAGACTGACGGCGGGCGGTTGAGAACTTTCACGTCACCCGTAGAAGTGCGCCAAGCGGAAAAGTCTTGTCCGGCAAGGCGCAATAGCCGCTCAAGTTTGACTGGCCGGATATGCCAGTTAGACGGGGCCGTCGCCAAGACTTAAGAAATCGTACCTATGGCCTCTCCGCCGGACCCTCAGATCTCGGCGTATGAGACTTCTGCGGACTTCTCGACGGGATTTGATGCGGCACTGGTCGTTTGAGGTTCCCAGGAACCGGATTCGACATCGGCTGATTGCAGTTCGCCGTCGGTCGCGACCTCTCCGTCGGAGGGCGGTGGCGTGACCACGGGTTCGAATCGGAAGCATGAACCGTTCTGATAGTAGTACACCCAGTTACGGCCACCGTTTTTCGCGGCGTACAGTGATTTGTCCGTACGCTGCAGCAATTCGGCATCGGTTTCGTGATCTTCGACTTCTTTAACTCCGATCGAAGCCGTGACTTGCAGTTCCAAGTCCCCGACGCGATGACGCCCGCTGGCGATCACCTGGCGAATTCGATCGGCTGCTCGGCAGGCGTCTTCCAGTGGTGTTTTCGGCAGGATTGCAATGAATTCTTCGCCACCGAAGCGTGCGATGAAATCCGTTTCGCGGAAGGTGCTGGTCAGGCAGCGCGAAAAGCTTTTCAACAACTGATCGCCGACCATATGTCCGTATTGGTCGTTGATGCGTTTGAAATGGTCGATGTCCAGAATCAGCAAACAGAACGTCGTCCCGTTGCGACGGCGATCGGCGAAGACTCGAATGATTTCATAGTCGAAAGCGCGACGATTCGGGATGGCGGTCAGCGCGTCCATGCGAGATTCCTGCATGCACGATGTCATCATTTCGCGCTGACGTTGAATCTCTTTCTTGGCGTCTTCCAGGTCGGTTTGCAGTCGCTGATTGGCGTTGACCAGCATCTTGCCCGCAACCAGAACCAGGGCAGAACCGATTTCACCGGGGGTTTCCAATTTGTCGGTGATTTCATTGACGCGAAGACAGTGCTGACCCACCTGCAGGTCGACATGCGACGTCAGTTCGTACAAAGAATTGGCCAGGTGTTCGATCCGTCGTTCACTTTGGTTTTGTTCGTTCTGTTCGTGTTCCGACAGGGTTTCGCCCGCAGCCCCAAGTTTCACAGGACGCGTGAAGGCGCATCGAAACGCGATCGTTAGTGCGCTTCCGATGACGGCGCTCATCAGGCAGCAGGCGATCGTCGCAGGAAGGGAAATCAAGATCTTCTCCGCACTCAAATTCGTGGCATTGCTGGTAAACGAAATCGGGATGCCTGGGGAGGCAGTCGTTTCGCATCAATCGACGAGCGTGATCGGAGGGCGGCGTACCAATTCCAACTGCGATGAACGCGACCTTGGAATTAGATGAAACGACAGCCCATGCATCACTCTAGCTCATGGATTTTGTCCAGCGAGCGAATTCTGTTCACCTACTGGTGATTTGATGTGCTTTGAGCGAGAGAATCGCCAAGAGACGACAAGTTCTGCACCATTTCCTGATTGGCTTCGAACAAGCGTTGATTGAGTGCCAGCGCCGCATCCTGGCTTTCTTTAAGACGCAATGCGGCATTCACCCGGCTGCGCAATTGGACGATGCTGAGTGGCTTGACGAGGTAGTCGTCGGCACCCGCAGACATCATTCGGGCCATTTCATTGGGGCTTGAGCGGCCCGAAAAGACCAGCACCTTCAGGTTCCCCAGTCCCGGACGATTCCGAATGACACGCAACAGTTCCATTCCCGACAGGACAGGCATTTCGATATCGGTCAGGACCAGGTCGTACACGTGCTCACTGAGAAGGTTGAGTGCGGTGTCTCCATTTGCGGCTTCGTCACAATCGATTCCTTCGGAAAGGAGCGACAACTTCACACATTTTCGTACGGTGGGTTCGTCGTCAACGATCAGAACGCGTCGTTTCCGACGTGGATCGGTCGGAGAGGACTCCGCAGGCAACGCTTCCAGCATCGTTTTGTTGACGGGAACCAGCCGCGAATCGACGCGTCGTGATTCGATAAATGGCATCAACGCGGTCATGACCGCCGCCGGACTTTGATATCGATCACCGGGTTGCACGGCCATCATTTTCATGACGACGGCCGACAGTTCGCCGGGCAGGTCTGGGCAGACTTCAAGTATCGACGGAGGTTCTTGATTGGAGCGGCGCAAGAAGTCTTCGACGATCCGGCCATTGGATACAAACGGCGTTTGACCGGTCAGGCACCAGTACAGTGTGGCGCCCAGGCTGTAGATGTCCGCCCGGATATCCACTGAACTGGCGTCACGTGCTTGTTCCGGCGCCAGGTAGTCGACGGTTCCCAGCCAGGAGCCGGGACGCGTCAACCGGCTTTCGTAGCGGCGCGACAGGCCGAAGTCCAACAGTTTGGCGGTTCCGTCCGGAGTCATGATGATGTTGGATGGCTTGATATCGCGGTGGATCAGCCCATGTTTGCTAGTTTCTTGCAGGGCACTGGCGGCCTGGAAAATCAGGTTGCAGGCGACCTGCTTCGACAGCGGCCCCCCGGTTGTGACGGCCTCTTCCAGATTCATTCCGGGCACATATTCCATGACGAAATACAGCAACCGGTCTCCGTCAGGCGAGGCGCTGATCACTTCTCCCGCATCGATTGCGGCCACGATATTGCGGTGCTGCAATTGCGCGACCGACCAGGCTTCGTTTTCGAACCGCCGCAGCAATTGCGGTTCGACGTCACGAGACACGATCTGAACCTTGATGGCCGCCAACCGCGGCAGTCGCACATGTTCCGCCTTGTACACATGGCCCATCGAGCCGCGGCCAAGGCGGCCCAGCACGCGATAATGGCCCAGGATCAAGCCGAATCCCTGTCCCGACTGAATTCGTTCCACCTGATAGCGTGTCAAAAGATTCAGTGAGACCAACTCTTCCAGCAGAAAATCGTCGTCGAGTTCATTGGTCAAACGGTTTTTGGCGGCGAGATCGAGGTCCACCCAGTCGTGTCGGCGAATGATGGACGTGACGAGCAGTTCTTTTAAGAGTCCCTCGGCACCCTCCCAGAGCGACTCCAGCGATTCGCCAGACGTATGACTGTCGGCGGGGCAGTATGTGGGGGACAACGTATCGCGCATCTTGACTCGGGGACCAGTCATAGTTTCTCCGGGGAGTTGGCCGCTTGTGATGTTCGGTCAGACTGGGGAGCGTGACCCGAACCTCACGTTTGATGAATCACCGAACAAGCTGAATAATTGGCATTTCCCGCAGAATTCGATCAGGCCAGTCGTGGTCCGACGGCACCGCTATCGTCTTGGTAATCGAAGGTGGATTCGTTCACTGACCTCGAAAATCTTCACGATCGGTGAAATCCGAAAAAGGGACGCTCGCGTAACCGTCAATATCGTTGGTTCCGACGATGCTGTCCGGAAGGTTCAGAATATCCATGCAAAATGCGTCACTGCTGACTGGGCACGGCAATCGAATTGCCATGCCTGAATGGGAATAATGCGACATACTGTGCGCTCGGGCAGGTTGAATGAAACGGTGTGTCGACTTCACCGCAATTTGGTCTCACATGGTATTGCTCGATCCAAGCGAACACGGGGGGTGAGGTGTCTGCACCGTGCGTGGAAAGTTCGTGGGCGGCAAGTTCGTGGGTGCAGTAAGGGCCGTTATTGGAAGCGGCTGATCAGCGGAGTGATCGAATTTTCGAGAAAGGGTCGCGTCGGTTCGACTTGCGGCTAAACTGAGACTCATGTTGAACCGCACTCGCCACTTCCTGCTCGTTGCCGTCGTCGCGATCGTCCTGACATACCTTTTCTGGTGGCCCTTGTTCGCCGGCGCGGGTTTGATCGGTGGAGACCTCTATCCCTATTTCTTTCCGCAGAAAGCGTTCTACGCCGACTGCCTGAAGGCGGGCGTGTTTCCGCTGTGGAATCATCTGACAGGGTTTGGTTACCCGGTTCTGGGCGAGAGCCAGACCGGTGCCGCGTTCCCGCTGCACTTGCTGTTCTACTCCTGCTTCGATCTGAATACCGCGTACAACATCGAGCATCTGCTGCATTACCTAATCTGCTTCGTAGGGACGTGGCTTCTGGCGAAACGTCTGCAGCTGACGAATGTCGGGGCTTATCTGGCTGCGATCGTATTCACTTTTGGCTGGTTTCCCGCGCGGGGTTGTTTGGAATGGGCGATTCTGACAGGGGCGTGGATGCCAGTCGCGCTATGGTGCGTTGAGGCGTTTCTGCAAACTCGACTGTGGCGGTTTGCGATCGGCTTGAGCGTCGCGTTGGGACTGCAATTGCTGGCAGGGCATTTCCACCTGGCCTTCATCACGCTACTGTTCATCGCGACGTACATTCCGTATCGAGTCTGGATAAGGTCCGACGCGGTGGCCGATCTGCCAGCGACGGATGACTCTGCGCGTCGCCGGACGTTTCTCGTGGCGGCATTGATGTTGGCGGTCGTCGCGGGCGGCGGTTTGGCCGCAGTGCAATTGTTGCCCTCCTGGGAACTGAAGCAGCGGAGTTCGCGTGTCGCAACGAGTACCGACTATGACCCGGCATACGGACACATGCCGCCCGTATATGCCTCACAACTGATCGCTCCCTGGCAGTGGTACAACCTGTTGGAAGTCGATGAAGAGAATGTCGTTCGTGATCTGGCCGAGTTTGTGGCGCCCTGGCACTGGTTCGGACCGCGACAAAGTCCCATGAATCCGCAAAGCCTTTGCACGCTTGATGAAGCCGTACAGGGAAGTCGATTTGCCGCCCTGACTGCCGGAACCAATAAGGTCGAAGCCCATTGTTATTGCGGGCTGATTCCCGTGGTCATGGCGCTGATTGCGATCGTCGAGTGGCTCAAGACAAAACGGCCGGGCACCCGTGTGAATGGAGCGGAATCGCTGCTCCAGCGGACCGCGGGATATTGGATCGTTGCCGGACTGTTTGGACTGGTCTATGCCACGGGGGTGTTGTTTCCGATCGGTCGCCTTCTGCCAGGTTTCAGCTTTTTTCGAGGTCCCGGGCGGTATGGTATCATGACGACCTTGGCGATCGCCCTGCTCGCCGGGCAGTTGCTCGGACAATGGTCTCGGCGATTCTCGAACGGTTGGATGCGGATCGCCGTGGTGAGTTTCCTTTTCGCTTCGACGTGCGGTGATTTGTGGCTGGTCAGTCGAATGGTGAAGTACACGGTGATGGTGTCGCCTCCGCGGATTTCCTTCCGTGAATCGAGCGAAGTTCGGCAACGATTGCTCGCGGAACCATCAATGCCGCGGATGCTTGCACCCGGCCCCAACGTCGGGAATCTCTTGGGGGTGTCATGCGTTCCCTGGTATCTGGGGATTGCTCCTGCGGAGTACGTTGACCCCCAGAACGCGATCCCTCCCGTTCCGAAGCCTTTGGGCAAGAACCGACCCACACCGGGTTCGCCAGAGTTGAATGAGTGGCTCAGACGCTCGGGCGTCACGCATGTGCTGAACTTCGAACCACTCGAAGAATCGTCGTGGAATGTTGAGTTGATGTGGCGCGGTGTCGATCCGTTCTTGAACCGCGTCTGGGCGCGCGACGAACCGATCTTCCTGTACCGATTCCGTCCCGATCCGAATGGGGGGCCCAATGGCTCGCTTCCAACCCGCGCGTCGACGATCACGGGAACTCCGCGTGTCGATGCACCGGACTGGCAGCAGGCACGCATCAATGAACGTCGACTGACGTTGGGTGCGGAGCTCAATGAGTCGACGCGAATGGTGCTGACAGAACTGGCGTATCCAGGATGGACGGCGCGCCAAGGAACCGCCGAGTTAGCGGTCATGAACCAGGGACTGTTCCGATCCGTGGAACTGCTGCCTGGCGGTTCGTCGGAAATTCAGTGGTCGTACCGACCATGGAGCGTCTATCTCGGCGCGGTGATCAGTCTGGCAACGTTGCTGATCCTGGCAGCGATTGCTCACGTAAGGTTCTGGCATCCGGGTTTGGTCAATCGATGGCTGAAGAGTGCGTGAAGGTGCATCGTTGCCGGACGCTTCTGTCGTCCCGATTTGGCTGCATTCGCGAACCCAATCGCCCCGTGATTCAGTAGTCGACTCGCATCAAGTACAGCCCCTGTGGGGGCGCGGTTTCACCGGCATGCGTTCGATCACCCGTCTCGAGAATTCGTCGCATGTCCTCGGGCGTCCATCGTCCGCGTCCCACATGAATCAACGTGCCGACGATGGCGCGAACCATGTTGTAAAGAAAACCGTCGGCCTGAACGTCGAAGCAAACGAAAGACGGTTCGACATCTGCAGGCGTCGCACTGGCAACTGGACCGCTGGCCTGGCGTGGCTCTCCGGGAACAGTTGGAGCAAGATCCTCCCAGACGTCCCAGCCAGCGGCGCGACTGACGCTGGCGTGCATGATTGTCCGCACACTTGAGGATCGATTCGGCCAGTTCGACTCAAAGCAACGAAAGTCGTGAGTTCCAACGAGATACTGGACGGCGGCATGCATCGCATCATGGTCCAAACGTGAACGCTGCCACAACACGGCATTTCTGAGGAACGGTCGTCGAATCACACTGTTGTGGATGACGTATCGATACCATTTCCGCTGGGCATCATATCGGGCATTGAAACCTTCGGGCGCGGGCTGTACGTCCCGCACAACAATCTCATCGGGAAGATATTGGGCGAGGCCATGCAGAAAGGCGTGACTTGGCGCAGTCGATGTGGTCGAGAAGCTGACGACCTGCCCGAGCGCATGGACACCGGCGTCAGTGCGGCCCGATGCCACCGCTTTGATCGGTTCGCGGGTGAACTGCGTGAGTGCCTCTTCAACGACGGATTGCAGCGAAACCCCGTTGGGCTGAATCTGCCAGCCGCAATAGTTCGTGCCGTCGTAGGCGACGGTCATTCGCCAGGTGTGGCGGGGGAGTTCGATCGAGGCGCGTGTGTCGGACTGTTGAGTCTCGCTGGGGGGCGCAGGGACCCCATGAATGTCCGCCGACATCCGTTCTGCGGGGCCGTCAGGATCTACCGCAGACACTGGACGATCTCCGCAATTCGACGTGCCGCTTCGTCCACTTCCGCCTCGGCTGTCAGGCAACTGAGCGTGATGCGCAGGGCCGACTTGAAGACTTCGGGTGGCAAGCCCATCGCGACGAGAATCGGCGTCGGTTCGATCGAGCCGCTGGCGCACGCGCTTCCCAGCGAGCAGCAAACGCCGTCCAGATCGAGTGCTACCAGCAATGCTTCACCGTCGACACCGGGGAACGAGATATTCAAGGTATTGGGAAGTCGCGGGGCGTCTTTTCCATTCACGACGGTCGGTGCCGCCCGTTGTTCGAGCTGCGTTTGCAGGCGATCGCGCAGGCTCGTCACCCGTGCCGTTCGTTCGGCCTGCGATTGATGCCAAAGCTCCAGTGCTTTGGCCATTCCCGCGACAAGCGCGACCGATTCTGTCCCGGCCCGGCGCCCTGTTTCTTGCAAGCCGCCCACTGGAAAGTCCGCGGACAGTTTCACACCGTCGCGAATCAGCAGCCCGCCGATTCCACGCGGACCATGAAACTTGTGCGCTCCGAAACTGAGCGTGTGAGCCCCCAGTTCGCGAAAGTGGATCGGTAGTTTTCCGACAGCCTGAACGCCGTCGAGATGGACGGCAAAGTGACTGAGGTTGGCTTCGCGGACCAGCGGTTCAATCGCTTGAATCACGCCCGTTTCGTTGTGAGCCAGGATGACCGCCGCCAGCCGGACGTTGTTCGAACTTAGACCGTTCCAATCGGAACTGGACGTGTCGAACAGGCCGGAATAATCGACGGGCAATGAGATCCGCTTCCAACCCTGGCGTTCGCGTACGCGGCAGGCCTCCAGGTTCGATGGGTGTTCGCCCGGCGACGTCGCGATCGTCCCGGCAGGGCCGGATGTGAGTCCATAGACCGCAAGATTGTTGGCTTCGGTTCCCCCGCTGGTGAAGACCAGTTCTTGAGGAGCCGCCCCCAACAGACTCGCGATTTGTTCGCGGCTGTCCTCGAGCACTCGACGCGCTTTGCGACCCAGGCCGTGCCGACTGCTGGGATTGCCGTACGTCTCACGCAGATGAGACGCGACGGTTTCAACGACTTCCGGCAGGGGCTGTGTCGTGGCGTTGTTATCGAGATAAATTTCAGACACGACAGCACTCAATCAATGTCAGGAAGCCCGGAATCATCAATGCGAAACAGGTCGCAGATTGCCATCGGAATCGAAACTCATTTCTGCAGGAGCAGAGATCTGTTCCAGGTCATCGCGACCAACCAGTTGTGGCAAGTACGCTTCACTGATGACAACTTCGCCCAGATGCAAAGTGTCAGAAATCTGAACGACTCGCGCATTCTGCGGCTCGACCAGTCCGCACGTTTGCAGGGCATTCGTGACGACTTCGCGGTCTGTGTCGTAGGCGATGGGGATCATGGCGGCCGTCGGGTGCAGGCCGGTGATACAGTTGATGTTGGTGATCTTGCGATCGATCGCGTCGGCGGTTCGCTGGTTGGTGAATTCGCTCAGGCCGATACCGGTCGCGTTGCCGTGGGTTTCCTCCGTCATCCCACGAACAAAGATTCGCTTGCAACGCACCGCGTCGCGATCGGTTCCCGCGTGATCGTTAAATTTGCGGCCGACGACGTTCGTATCGAGTCCCGTCCCGCTAATGTTCTTTCCGATCTGGTCGATAATCAAGAGATCGACGTAGGGGAAAGGCAATCGAGGCAGCCACTGGCTGGCCAGCTTGAGCAACTCTTTTTCACGTTCGAGGAAACGCGTCGGCGCCACGGCTTCGATCAGAGCCGTTTCATCGTAGGCGTTTTCGACGATGGCCAGACCGCCCGCGACGCGGCACTTCGCGATGACCGATGCGGCAACCGCGGTGATAATGTCCATAAAGCTGTAGTCGGCAATCGCGCGGTGATAGATCTTGGCCCCTTCATGCTTGCCAAGTCCGATCAGCATCATCTTGTGAAGGCCGGATTCGACTTCGCCGACGAATCCCGTGTGCGGCTTCACGCGACCGACAACGAAGACGTGATCGGCAAGCGAGGCATGCTTGTCGAAGTGAACGGGGATTCCCTGCGGCGTCTTGTCGACGATGACTGTTTCCATCGAGGCGCGCAGTTCACAACCCATCTTTTCGGGTGTGATTCCGTAATGTTCGAGGAGTTGCGTTTGCCCGGCCGCCGTCCCGCCGCCATGACTTCCCATCGCCGGAACGATAAAGGGGATCGCCCCCAGCGATTTGAAGTGGTCGACGACCGTGCGCGTAATCACCCCGATATGTGCAATGCCTCGGCTGCCGGCCGTAATGGCGACCGATTGTCCAGGTCGAATTCGTTCAGACAGGTTCAGTGCAACGAGTTGGTTTCGGACTTCGGCGGGAATGTCGGAGACACGTCGCGCGTCAAACTTTTGGCGAAGACGGAACATCCGCGGAAACTGCGACATAGTTGCCCTATCGATGACTTCGGAATCGGAGTGTGAACGGTTCAAAACGCATACGGGGCGATCGTGGTGGATCGCCCCGCGACAGCATCAGGATGACCCCGTTGCTGGAAATCTAACCCACTTCATTCATCAGAATTGTTGCAGCGGATGGCCGACAAAGCTAGTGGCATCGCCACTCGGTCGTCACAGGCTCGAGCACATCGCCCGCGTGCTTGCGGGCATACTTGCGGCGAGCTCATCAGCGCGTGAATTTCGATTTGAAGCTCGTCTAGTTGATTTTCGTATCGGGCAGTGCGAGTGCCAGTTCGGCCATTCCTCTGGCGCTGATCGATGTTCCATGGACTCGCAGGATCTTCAAGTTTTTCATCTTCTTGATGAACGGCACCGCATCGTCGCCAATTCTCGAGCATTCGCCGATATGGAGTTCTTCGAGGTCTTTGCTTCCAAGCAGGGCCTTGAATCCCAGTGTCCCAAACAGGCTGGGGGTCTTACTGCAATTCAGGTACTTCAGATTCTTCATTCCCCTGACCATCGTCATCAGGCCTTCGTCGTCAAGCTGAGGGATTTCTCCCAACACCAGCTTTTCAACGGATTTAAAATTGCCAATAGCTTTCGCTCCCATTCCGTCGAGAGGGCATTTGAACAGCGACAATTCTTTCAGGTTCTTACCGCCACCCCGTTTTTGAGCGTGCGCCAATCCCCAGCCATGAATACCTGTCTCATTGAATTCGAGCACTTCAATCCCGGGCAACTTTCCGAGCGCGTCCAAGCCCTGGTCGGTAATCGGATTGTTCGAGAGCCTGAGCGAGACCAGGGTTTTCGCATTGCAGACCAGATCCAGCGAAACATCGTCGAGATTCGTTCTCCGGATTTCCAGGTACTCCAGTGCCGGAAAAGCTCCAATCGCCTGGAATCCGGCCCGGGTCAGGTGACATCGTGAGAGTTCGAGCGATTTCAGGTTCGACAAACGTGAGAGTGCCGCCACGCCGACATCGTCGACGACGGTGTCACTGAGAATCAGGACTTCGAGCGCGGGGAGTTCGGCGATTTTCTCACACGCTTCGTTCGTGACGCGCGTGGAACTCAGCCGCAGTTGACGCAGCTTCGAGAGCTTCGAAATTGAAGCAAACGCGGCACTGGTGACAGTGCTGAAATCCGCATTAATTTCCGTGATTTCATTAAGGCCTTCCGAGAGGCTGGTCAGTTGCGTGATCGCCGAGTCGTTGATTTCAGAGGGCTTCAGGGTCTTGAATTTCGCGACGATCTCCTGAGCACTCGGTGGAGGCGGTTGCACGACCTGCTGTACGACGGGAGGTGCAGGAGTGGGATTCGCTTCGGGTTCTGCCGGTTTACTGCCCCCGGTTAGTTCACCCCATGTGGGAATCTTGCCACAGCCGCTCAGTCCGAAGACAACGGCGCATGTCAGCCCGATGATCGCGATACGCATCTTGCCTGCCCTTTCTAAGCTCTTATCCGGAAATGACGAGAAATGAATGAGACCTGAAATGATGGAGAGCGACGAATGGATGGCCCGTGCATGAGTCAAACGATTTCTGACGGGAAAGTAAACCTTTGTCTGGTGCGTAATTCGAAATCTTAACCGCATCTGACGAGAATATTCGTCTCAAGAATTCGAATTCCCGGTCGCGCTCAAGTCTGTCTGAACCCCGACATCAATCGAAGTGGGAACCGAAGAATCATTCAGAATGTCCGTGGGCGAATGCGTGAGTTGGGATATTATCAATACTGGCGGTCTGCGTTCGGCGAGACCAAGGTGTCGAACAAAGGCGCCGTGGTCGAGGGTGCTTGCCCGACTGGTAGTCGTTCGAGTATGTTGCCGGACGAAATTTCATGCTTGAAATGATCACCAAACTGGATCGGTTTGTGATCGCACCCCGCTGCTCGTTCGGACGCTGCCACAATGCGTGTGTGGTCGACATTCGGCGATGCGTGAGCCACAATGAGCTGCCGCCGATGCCGTAAGAACTGACCCCGCCCGAAGCGACCCGCCATATCGACTACGAATCTGAATCACAGGATTATCACCATGCCGCTGCGATCTTGGTTTGTCTGCCTGTTCGGTTTACTGGTTGCACTGGCTGTTGACGCGAATTCGGGACGACTCGACGCGGCCGATCCTCTCGATTGGCCCTATTGGCGTGGCCCCGAGATGAACGGAATCTCGCGCGAGAAAGACCTGCCAAGTTCATGGTCGCCCGAAGGTGAAAACCTGATCTGGAGCAAGCCGGGACTCGGAACGCGATCGACGCCGATCGTGATGAACGGCAATCTCTACACCATGGTCCGCCACAATCCCGCCACGACCAAAGAAGCCGAGAAGGTCGTCTGCGTCGATGCCGCGACCGGTGAAACGAAATGGGAAAGCATCTTTAATGCGTTCCTGACGGACGTTCCGGACACCCGCGTGGGTTGGTCGAGCGTGGTTGGCGATCCGGTAACGGGCAACGTCTTCGCGCTGGGCGTCTGCGGCTACTTTCAGTGTCTGGATGGTGCGACCGGTAAGACGATCTGGTCGCATTCGATGAGCGAAGAGTATGGCCTGCTGAGCACGTATGGTGGACGAACCAACTTTCCGATTGTGTTCGACAATCTGGTCATCATCAGCGGCGTTGTGATCGGTTGGGGCGAAATGGCTCGACCCGCGCATCGAATCATTGCGTTCGATAAGCGAAACGGACAGGCCGTCTGGTTCCAAAGCACGAAACCGTTTCCCGAAGATACGACCTACAGTTCTCCGGCGATCACCGTCATTAACGGCGAAGCCCAGTATGTCATCGGGTGCGGCGACGGCAGCGTCTACGGAATTCAGCCCCGCACCGGCAAGATCATCTGGAACTACGACGTCTCGATTCGTGGAATCAACACGCCGCCCACGGTTGTTGGCAGCACCGTGCTGTGTGGTCACAGCGAAGAAAATCTCGACGACACCGCGATGGGGGCGCTGTTTGCAATCGACGCCTCCAAATCTGGAAACTTGACCAAGATCGGTGAACTCTGGCGCACTAAAGAAGAGTACATCGGCAAGACCGCTCCGCTGGTGATCGACGATCGAGTTTACTCGGTCGATGACGGTGGAATTTTCTTCGTCAATGATCTGAAGACGGGCAAGCAAATCGGTAAGAAGAAGATCGGCACAATGGGGCGCGGAAGTCCCGTCTATGGCGATGGCAAGCTGTATGTCGTCGACGGGAACGGCCGGTGGTTCATCTTCACGCCGGATGCGAAAGGTCTGAAGCAGATTCACACTCTGCGACTCGAGCAGGGCGACGTCAATGCCTCGCCGATCATTTCGCATGGCCGAATCTATCTCGCCTGTGAAACGATGATGTACTGCATCGGCAAGCCCGATGTGAAACCGTCGGCCGATCCCATTCCGCCAATGCCGAAGGAATCGCCTGTTGATGAGGACAAAAAGCCTGCGACCGCCTTGGTTGTTCCGGTTGAATCGCTGCTGAAACCCGAAAACAAACAGCAATTCTCGGTTCAGCTTTACAACGCCAAAGGCCAGTTCTTGAAGGTCGCGGATGCCCGTGAAGCGAAGTACACCCTGCAGGGGCCTGGCACCATTGATGCCGCTGGCAAATACACCGGCCCCGGTGGAAAGGTGAACAACGCGGTTCTGGTCAACGCCGAAGTGGGCGAACTGAAAAGCCAGGCCCGCATCCGTGTCGTTCCCGAGATCACTGCCGAAACGCCGTGGTCGCTGACGTTTGATGACGGTGTGGTTCCCGTGACCGCGGTGGGGATTCGGTATCGTCACATCGCCATTGATCATGACTACTATCAGGATCTGCGATCCAAAGATCCGTTGGCCGCGAAGATGTACATCTACCTGACGACTCAATTCACGAACGTTCCCGCACCAAAGGCGACTCTGGATGATTCGACGCCAGCCCAGGCCTTTACCGGGTTCAAGCGGTATCTGGGATTGATCGAAGCCATTTCCAATCAGGATCAGGCCAAAGAGAAACTCGATCCGTCCCTGAAGCTTCTGCAAAGCGATGGGGTGATTGCAAACTGGGAATGGACCGGAAATGACAAGATTCCCGTCCAGTTGGTGATCGGCAAAGGAACGCGCAAGGTCGCTGGCAATGGGGTGCTGTGCAAGATCACGACGATCCCCAAGGGGACGCGAAGCCAGGGCTGGCTGGGACATCCCGGTTCCAAAAACTATACGATCCAGGCCGACGTTTTTGCGAATCCCACCGACGCAGGTATCGACGCCGACAAGAATGCGAAAACTCCGGATATCGGTCTGACCAATCAGCGGTATCGATTCGAGATGATGGGGGCCGCTCAGAAGCTCAAGTTGTATTCCTGGATTCCGCATGATCGCAAATTCCACGAAGTCGATTTCCCGTGGCAGACCGGTGTCTGGTACACCATGAAATTCATCGTCACGAACGAAACGCGTGATGGCGCACTTGTCTCGGTTTGCCAGGGCAAGGTCTGGAAGCGGGGTGAAGCCGAGCCTGAATCCTGGTCCATTGAGTGGGCTGACAGCCCCGCCAATGAAAACGGCAGCCCGGGATTGACGGGCAATGCGAAAGATGCCGAAATCTTCATCGATAACGTGAAGGTCACCCCACGCTAAACGGGACGCGAAACCGGTATGTGATGCCCAGGACAGAAATCGCTCATCGATCAACAAAAAACTGACATTGATCACGACAAGGAATAGGCCATGAAATCTCTGTTACCACAAACCGTCCTGGCGCTGTGCCTGGCGATGATCAGTGGCGTCACTGCAGCCGACAAATTCGATCCGACTGAAGATGCGCTGAACCTTATCGGCAAGATGAAAGTCGGCAAGTACGACTGGCCCCAATGGGGGGGATCGTCGCACCGTAACAACACACCCCAGGGCGAGAACATTCCTCACGAATGGAATCTGGACACGGGTGAAAACGTTCTGTGGGCCGCGCCGCTCGGATCGCAAACATATGGAAACCCAGTGGTCGCGAACGGCAAAGTCTTCGTCGGAACCAATAACACGCACGGCTATCTCAAACGCTATCCGTCCAAAATCGACTTGGGTGTGCTGCTTGCGTTTGACGAGAAAACCGGAAAATTTCTCTGGCAAGCCTCGTCACCCAAGTTGCCGACCGGTCGTGTTCATGACTGGCCACAACAAGGGGTCTGTTCCACCGTGTTCTGCGACGACAAACGTCTGTGGTACAACACGAGCCGCGGCGAAGTGCTGTGCCTGGACGTTGAAGGCTTTCATGACGGCGTGAATAACGGCCCTTACAAAGCGGAACCTAACGAGAACAAAGACGAAGCCGATATTATCTGGCGCTACGACATGATGGGTGATCTCGGGATTTCCCAGCACAACATGTGTTCGTGCTCGATCACCTGTGTTGGCGATCGCTGCTTCGTGATCACCGGCAACGGCGTGGATGAAGGGCATATCAATATCCCCGCTCCGAACGCCCCCAGCTTCATCGCGCTGGATAAGAACACCGGCAAATTGCTGTGGTCCGACAAGTCACCCGGCGTCAATATTCTGCACGGACAATGGTCAAGCCCCTGCGTGTTCGAAGCGGGTGGTCGTGAACAGGTCGTGATGGGTGGCGGTGATGGATGGATCTATAGCTTTGATCCGGCAGGCGATGGCAAGGGGGGCGCCAAGCTGTTGTGGAAGTTCGATGGCAATCCCAAGGAATCCATCTATTTGCTGGGCGGACGAGCTACGCGGAATCACATCATCGGCACGCCCGTCTTCTATGACGGTTATGTCTACGTCGGTGTTGGTGAAGATCCTGAGCACGGTGAAGGCATCGGCCACCTGTACTGTATTGATCCGACCAAAGATGGCGACGTGAGTCTGGAACTGGCTGTCTCCGCGGAAGGTAAGCCACTGCCACACAGCCGTTTGCAAGCCGTTGATACCGCCAAGGGTGACAAGGCGATTCCGAATCCGAACGCCGCCGCCGTCTGGCACTATGACTCTGTGGATCGCAACAAGAATGGCAAGAAAGATTTCGAAGAGACGATGCATCGCACGATTGGCAGCGTCGCGATCAAGAATGACTTGCTGTTCATCTCCGACTTCGCAGGTCTGGTCCATTGTCTGGATGCCAAGAAGGCCACGAATGGAAAGCCAACCGTCCACTGGACACATGACATGTTCTCGGCCGCGTGGGGGTCGGTGTTGATCGTCGAAGATAAGGTCTATGTCGGTGACGAAGACGGCGATATCACGATCTTCGAATTGTCCGACAAGCTGAACGTGCTGGCCGAAAACAACATGATCAACTCGATCTATTCGACTCCAATCTGCGCCAACAACACGTTGTTCATTTCGAACAAGAGTACTCTGTTTGCACTCAAGTCAGGTGCGACACTGAAAGGTGGCGTCAAGCAGTTGTCGGGTGAGGGCGGCAGCGCCGAGTAGTTTCTGTTGAGGCAACCCAGCCCGGGTTGACCTTGGCGATAGAACGAGGGATTTCAAACACCGCGGGAATTTTTCCCGCGGTGTTTCCGTAGACGGCGCCATGATTTCAAGATCACGGCATTTCGAAACGAGACGTGCATTTCGATCACCAGCAAGAAGCCGAAGATGAACGTCAGTCGCTCTCACGCGCAGGATCTGGATGGTGACTCGTCAGACGCGATTTCGTCGTCTGCGGCCTGGTGGCTGCTCGGTGCGATTTGCCTGCTGTTTCTCGCGATTCGAATCCCAGTGATGTATCTGCAGCCGGGTGGGATGGATGAAGAATGCTATGCGGTCCCCGGCTGGATGATCGCACGAACCGGAGTGCCGTCGTTACCGCACGTTCCGGCGCGGAATGCGGAATCTGTCTACTATCACGCAGAGCAGGGACTGTATTCGGAACCCCCTGTTTTCTTTTATTTTCAGTCGTTGTTTTTTCTCGCTCTGCCGCCGGTCTATGGAACGGGACGATTGGCAGCGGCCGTCGCGGGAATCGCGTTGCTGGGACTCATGTTTCAATTGATGCGATCCCTGGGGGCCCGTCGTTCGGCCGCGCTGTGGGCGGTGTTGTTATATTCGCTTTCTCGTTGTTTTTTCTTCCCGGCAATGCGCGCCAGACCCGAAATGCTCTGTGCAGTCTTTGGTCTGCTCGCGATGGAATGCCTGTTTCGCTGGATCGATACAAAACAGATCAAATGGCTGGGCTTCATTGGGATCTGTATTGGTTTGGGGGGACTGACGCATCCCTTCGCGATTGTTTACGCCGTTCAATTGGCCGTTTGGACAATGATCGTCGCTCGGGGCTGGCAGCGCCTCTTGCTGCCGACGATGCTCGCCGTTGTCGCAGTTGCTGTCACGGCGACGTGGCTTCCGCTGATTTGGCCACATCCAGATGTCTTTCGAATCCAGTTTCACAACCAGTTCATTCATGACGCGGGGGGAGGACTTTTCGCGAGGATGCTGAATCCTTGGGAATCGTTTGCGTACCATTGGTTTCGCCCAGTCGCGGGACTGGTTCCGCACCTCGGTCTGTGGCAAATTGGTTTGGCACTCGCTCCGCTCGTCTGGGTGACGGCGGAGGCGGTCAGGTACCGCGATCGGCGATGGTTGCCGATTTGCCTTTGCGCATGGACTTCGATGTATTTGATCTGTGTCCTGGTGGGACCACATCATCAAATTACCGGCTACTGGTGCTATACCGGAGCGCTGATGTACCTCTGCGTGGGCCGCGCGGTGGGCTCAATCTTGTCGTTCGGTCATCGCTGGAAGCCCCTGCTGCGAACGGCCTGGATGGTTGGTGTCAGTGGCGTGTTGCTCGTATCCCTTGTTCCCGGCGCGGGTTTGCGAGCGGTCGCGACACTTGTTTGGAAGCGGAACAATCTCAACTATAACGCCCCCGCGTTTGCCGACCACCTGATCCGTTCACTTCCCCGCGACGCCGCTTACGCCGTCGACACCGAGTTTGTATTCGATTTCATCGCTCATGAACGACAGGCGGTCTGGGCCCTGATGAATCCTACGATGTTTCTGGTCGATCAGTATCCCTTCGACTATCTGATCGTCAGCCGGTTCGCTCTGGACTCTGGTCTCGTCAAGGGCTTGCCGGTAGTCCTAGAACGCACGTTCGGGGACCGCGACGATTTGTTTGCCTGCTACTGTGAGGTCTATCGTCGCGTTGGGGTCGAGCCGGCGCCGAATGACAACGAGCAATAAGGCGGCTCGAACATTATTTCATCAGCAAGGCCGTCAGCGACAGGAAGGTGCCGCACCAGAGCAGCACGGCGGTAATGCCCGCCAGGGCGCCGAAGAATTGAAGCCGGCGTGATCGTGTCAGGCCATGAAGAGCGGCGAACATGCCGAGCGCGCTGAATCCCATCGTCGCGAACGAAAGCCCCGCCCCCAGCGCAAACACGCGGTTCTGAACGACGGCCTGTCTCCAGTCTTCGTAAAGCTCGGTTCGCACGATGGGCGAGATCTCGACCTGCCACCAGAGTCGATTCATCGGAGATGAAAACGTGCCGAAATCTTGTTCCACCCCTTCGAGATAACGATCTTTGACGGCGACCTCCACGATACGTGATTCGCTCAGGCAACGCAGTGCCTTTGGGTCGAGCCAACTGTGGTGGCGTTGATCGAAGTCCGCACGAAGCATCTGAGTGACCTTCACCCGAAGTTCGTTGTCGGCTTCTAAGGGCGTGCTCCACAATCGGCTCGAAAGGACGACCCGTTTCATCTCGGGCGTCGTTTCTTCGGACTGCTGCGTCCATGCGGGACGATTCGCCGTCGAGTTGGAAACCGGCATCGCGGTAACGTTGAGAGCCGTTGTCGTGATGTTGGCTCGTTCTGCGGGCGGGCGCAAGATGTCATATCCCTGATCGAAGATCGAAAGTGACTGCCAATTCCAATTCGCGTTCTGGTTGAGCAACACAAACAGGAGTATGACTCCGGTGGGAGCGATGGCAAATCGGCCGATCGTGCGGACGGCGTCGCGGAGATACGGAAGAGCAAGATCGCTCACGTTCACGGTCGCGACAGAGGGCTTGTACCCGACAATCCGCAAGATGACCGCCACGACGACAATCCAAAATGTCAGGATGACAATGGCCAGCGGCACCATGAAGAGAAGTTCGGGAATTCCAATTCCAGGCAATGTCATGAGAGTCTCCAGTCCGGCGATGTCACGATTCATCGCATGCTTCCTGGACGCGACCGCTTTTCAAATGGCCGATAGTCCGTCGCGAGTTGGACTGTGGTCGAGATCGCGCCCGCCCAAAGAATCGCGTACCACTGCGGGAACGAGATGATCACCGATGCCAAAAACGCGGTGAGCGCTGCGGCGAAAACGGGATAGATTTGAATGCGATGTCGCCGATGGAAATCCATTTCGCGCGACCAGCGTCGAAGTCCAAACAGGATGGCGAAAAAGAGGGCATATCCGAGCCACGTCGATTCGGTCCCTGCGACGGTCAGCGGTTGCGATCCTACCGACTTCACCAACGATTTGGAAATGAACGCGGTTTCCGGCGTGCTGATGAGCAGAAAGCGATCGACGAAGAACGCAAACGTTCCACACATCAATCCCGCAATCACTCGCACTCGCCATCGCGCGCGCTTCTTCCATCCCCAGCGATCTGCGACAGACTGTGAAATCAGTAACAGCCAGGAACAGACGATTGTTGTTGCGACGAAGTGCGCGACGTGCTCTTTGGTGGGGGTGGGAGACGACGTTTTGATGATTTCCAGCATCAGACAGGCCGTTAATGAAACGGCGGTCGCAATCAATGCGGCCGCTCCGCACCGCCGTGCAACATCAGAAATCTCGATGGCGGAATGGCCCGTCGTCGTTCCTGATCGGTTCAGCGGAGGTGGCGTTTTCAACGCATTGCGGGCAAGCGGCGGCGCAAACGACGGACGGCCATTGTTGATGGGATGGGATGGGCGTATCGCACGCCGAACAACAAGGGCGGACACTGTGATCAACGCCAGCATCATGGCAATGCTGGATACGCTCTGTTGCCTGAGTGCAGATTTCAACATGTCAGAGTTGATGACGGCGATTCTCAATGAAAACAGCAAAGCCAGCGCGGCCAGGATGAGGATGATCGGCGGCCTGCGGTACCATTCTGACGAAGCAGGTAGGGCGTGATTCTGTTGGTCCAATGCAGGAATAGTCCTGCTCGAACTGTTCGTGGCTGCTGCATTGACGGTGGGGTCGACTGAAGTGCGCGCTGCGATCGAAGGAACGAACGAGGATGCGGGGATCTCAAGCGGATCGGGCGATCCCTGTGCGTTGGCAAAGTCCCGTTCCAACGCGCGAACCGTCGATGTCCGCTTGCCGGGATCTTTCTCCAAGGCTCGGGCCAACACGGGCCGCAAGGATTTGGGAATCGGGGTCAGATCAGGCTGGACGGTCAAATGCTTCATGAGGATTTCGGCGGTCGTCTCACCCTGAAATGGGAGCTTGCCGGTGATCAGTTCATATAACATGACACCCAGCGAATAGACATCCACACCAGGGCCGTACTGACCATTGGCCACTTCGGGCGCCATGTAGTAGACCGTGCCGACGCTTTGCGTCTGCAATCGTTGTCGATCGCTGTCGATTCGCTTCGAAAGGCCCACGTCGCCAATCTTGACGATGCCGTTTTCGCGATAGACGTTGGCTGGCTTGAGGTCGCGATGCACGATTCCCCGCTCGTGCAAATAGGCCACTCCGGCGACAAGACCCTTCAGCCAGTCTCGCACTTCGTCTGGCGGCAAACCGTTGGGAAACGAAACGAGCACATCTTCAAGGCTCGATCCCGACACGTACTCCATCACGATCCAGCGATCGCCCAGGCTGTCTGTCTTCAGGTCGTAAAGCGAGACGAGATTGGGATGCTTGAGGTTCAAGCACTGGGTGACGCCCCGAATTTCGACGTCGCGTTCCTCATGATGCAGCAGTTTCAGCGCGACTTCTTTCCCGGCGTCACTGTGCGCAAAGTAAACTTCACCGAAGCCACCACGGTGAATGCCGCGTTGGATCGTGTAACCCGCGAGGGGCCTGGCTCCGGTGTGGTAGGTGAATCGCATGCGATCAGCCAGAAAAGTCAGAGTGTGATGCGATTGAAAACGCACGAGCCCATCCAGGGGCTGGTGTCGCTACCAATTTCAGGTCGAAGGCGGTCTCCGTCAACATTTCTTCAACCGTTGGAAGAGATCCTCGCCGTGGCATTCCATCGATCATCAGTGTAACGCAAGAACCCGCTTGCCAGATCATTGTGGGAAAAGCTCGATCCCGTTCTTTTCTCTTTTTCCCGTCTTCCCCTCATCCTTCCCTCGTTTCCCTCGTTACCAAGCTCCGCTTGGTAACGCCTACTGCGCTCGCGTCAGGTGGTCTCGTCGGGTCATCTTTTGAGTCCGGCAGGGCCGGCCATTCGAAACCGAAGCGGATTCAATTCAGATGATTGATCGGCCCCTTATGGCAACGCTGTTCCGCATTGTGGGTTGAGTTTCAAGTTCCAATCAAGGCGAGACACAAGTTCGTAAGTATCTCGTGGCCGATGTCTTTTCCTTAGGCCCAATCGGGCCGGCCAGCCTCCTCGCCAAGGTCGAAGGCGTCCTCGCCGGAGGCCCTGGAATTCCCACATCAAATTGTAAAAGGTCTGAAGGACCGCTCCGTCTCATTTCTGTTGCGAACCAATGCCTCGAAATCGACAGGTGATCCATCGGGAATCGAAAGAGACTGTCCGGTCCTTCATGCCTCAGAATCGTCTCGCTATGATCTCGTTCAGGGCCTACGTCGAAGACGCCTCCGACCCTGGCTAGCAGGCCGACCCAGCCCGTCGGGGTCCTTCGGTCTCCTCTGGGCTGGTGGAATGGTTGGGCCATCCGCCCCGCACGAACTGCCACGGTTGGTCCAAAATCCCTCGTTACCTCGTTACCAAGCTCCGCTTGGTAACGTCTCCTGCGCTCACGTTTTCAGTCGATCAGAACTGTGGCCTGTGACCTTCGCACACGCTTCCGATGAGGGGGAAGCGTGACCAAGCGGGAGCTTGGTCACGAGGTCACGAATGAGTCCATTCCGATGTGCCGATCTCCCTCTTCGGACCGTGAACGGGTCACCTCAACTTACTTCACGACGACCGCCGCTTCCGGAGCCTTTTCGGAGTTGAAGTAGGCATCGATTTGCTGGTCGAGATCGTTAGGGGGTGTCGGCGCGACATTGTCCACGGGAATCAATCCCACGAACTTGCCTTCGACGTCGAGCATCTTTTGTTTGACGTCCAGTTGTCGATTGAGCTCGGAAATCAGTTTGCGGGCGTGGCTGAGATTCGAATCGTCAATCGCCAGCCGACTGACCGTTTCGGCGGCTTGAACCGTGTGGATCCGGGCCGCGAGTTGTTCGAGTTTGACCTCGAGTTCTTTTTTGGCCTGCATCATGCTGTCCAGCTTTTCACGATTGGCGGCGAGCGTCTGTTCGCGGGCCGTCAGAATCTTGCGATCAGCCGCCAGAACTTCTTCGGCCACTTTGAATCGCTCGAAACGCGAGGCGAGATCGCGCTTCACATCCGCAGCACTGTACGACGTGCGGGCGTAGACAAACCCGGTCCGCCCACTGCCCAGGTCCGTGCGCAGCGTCAAGATCGCCTCCTTCTGCTTGCTGACATCGCCTTCTTTTTGAGTCAGTGCCAGTCGCAATTGCTCGATGTCGACCTGTTGTTCGGCGACCACATGCATGCACTGCCGAATGTCTGGGACCAGTTGATCGACCAGGGTTCGCGCACGTTCCATTTCGAATTGGATGGGGACTTCCGCTTTCACGGCATTTCGTACGTTTTGACAACCGGCACGAAGGTAACTGACGGCCTCGCGCCCAAAGACAAATGTACTCAGCAATCCCGCCACAGCCAGCCCGAATAATCCGCGTTTCAACATTCTGAATCCCCCCTCACACCTGCAAGTGAAACTTCATCCGATCCGGCGAACGAATCGCGCGGTGTTCACCAGTCATTCGCAGCTCGCCGCGAAATCTTGGAAGAAATTTCAAAGAAATCGAGATTTCCCGAAGAATCCTGAACCGGCTGAAACGTGAGCTGGTATTTCGCAGGTAGGACAGATCAGCACCTTACTCGAAATCGGGACGATGCTTAAGAATCGCCGGTCCTGGACAATGGCGTCGTAACTTGAACAGTCGCATGCCTGTGCGTTTGTTCTCGTCTCCGCGGCAACTCGTTCGTGCCGATGGCGAAGGTGCGTTGGAATTTGGTTCTGGTCTGCATCAGTGGCGGGATCTGTGTTGTCATTCCACAAGTTGAAACGGGAATGGTGTCGCGGAGGTAAATGATGTCACTGAGGAATTGATGTCACTGAGGAATTGATGTCATCCGGGGCGATTCGATGGATGGTCCGGCAGGGATGATGACGATTCATCAGAAACAATGACCATTCAAGGATGGATTGGTTGAAGAGCCGTTCTTCGCGAATCGTTGCCACAAGTTTGCGAGACGAACGCTGTGCGACGAGAACAGCTCAGAGATAAAAATCGCTCTGAGACGACGACAAGGGATTGATCCGGTCAGCGCGGGCCACTGCGCGATTAAGCATGACGCTGCTGATCTGAATACGCAGTTTCGCTGAGCCACCAATTTTGGAATAGGGAATCTTCATGCGTCAAATTGGTCTGACCCTGCTGATCGTTGCGGGATTGGCTTCGCAGGTTTGGTCCAGCGACACCGCGACGCCCATTCTCGGACAGAAGGTTGCCGAGTTCACATTGAAGGATGCGCGTGGCAAGCCGTATTCGCTCAGCCAGTTTGCAACGAAGCCCATCGTCGTGCTGGCCGTCTTGGGGACCGAATGTCCGCTCGCCAAGCAGTACGCGATCAAACTGCAAAAGCTGGCCGAGCAGTACGAAGATCGTGGGGTGGTGGTTCTTGCCCTGGATGCCAACCGGCAGGATTCTCTCGTCGAAATCGCGGCGTTCGCCAAAACGAACTCGCTGACGTTCCCCATTCTCAAAGATTTGAATCAGCAGGTGGCCGACGCCATTGGCGCCACCCGAACACCCGAGGTCGTGGTGTTGGATGCGCAGCGCGTGGTGCGTTATCGCGGCCGTGTCGATGATCAATTCGCAGTGGGGGGGAAATCACGTAAGGTGGCCACGCGCGATGACCTGAAAATTGCCCTGGACGAATTGTTGAGCGGCAAGGTGGTCAGCGTTCCCGAAACCTCGGCCATCGGGTGCCTGATCGGTCGGGCTCGTGAAGCGAAAAATGATGCGACCGTGACCTATTCCAATCAGGTCGCTCGTGTCCTGCAGAAGCACTGTGTCGAGTGTCATCGTCCTGGTGAGATCGCGCCGTTCAGCCTGACGGACTATCAGGAAGTCGCGGGCTGGGCCGACATGATGGTGGAAGTCACAAGATCGCAGCAGATGCCTCCGTGGCATGCCTCGCCCGAGTTTGGTCATTTTGCCAATGAGCGGCGGATGGCGCCCGAAGAACTGCAGATCCTGCAGGATTGGGCCGCGGCGGGTGCGCCGGAAGGGAACCCGGCCGACCTCCCCGCTCCGAAAACCTATACCGAAGGCTGGCAGTTGCCACGTCAGCCGGACCACGTTGTCTGGATGTCGGACAAGACCTTCAAAGTTCCGGATACCGGTACCGTCAAGTACCAGTACTTTGCCGTCGATGCTGGTTTTGCGGAAGACAAATGGGTGACCGCCGCGGAAGTCATTCCGGGCAATCGTGCGGTGGTCCACCATGTCATCGTCTTCATGTCGACCGACGACAAGGTTTCTGATGAAGAGCGGCAGTTTGTGACGGCATATGTGCCCGGATTGCGAGTCACGCCGTTGCCCAAGGGGATGGCAAAGCGGGTGCCCAAAGGGGCCAAGTTCATCTTCCAGATGCACTACACTCCGAATGGCGTGGCGACCGAAGACCGGTCCCAAGTCGGTTTGATTTTTGCCGATTCCGCGGATATCCAGTACGAAGTCAAAACGGCCGTCAACGTCAATCGCCGTTTCAAGATCCAGCCGCAACTCGACAATCAAGCGTTCGATTCGCGCGAAGTCACGTTCCCGATTGACGTAAAACTGCTCTCGCTCTCACCGCATATGCACTTGCGAGGCAAATCGTTCCGCTATGAATTGACGCTGCCCGATGGCACCACGGAAACGCTGCTCGACGTACCGCACTATGATTTCAACTGGCAAACGGGATATCGATTAAGCGAGCCGCGGACATTGCCCAAGGGGGCGAAAATCAAAAGCTTCGCCGCATTCGACAACTCGCCAAACAACCTTGCGAATCCTGATCCCTCGAAAACCGTGACCTGGGGCGAGCAGTCCTGGGATGAGATGCTGCTAGGGTATTTCGACATCGCCATCGATCGAAAAACCAGTGACGCCATGGCCCAGACGGCAGCATCCGGAAGCAAACCTCGTGACCCTCAAGAGGTCGTCAAACGTGTCCTGCAGGCCGTCGATAAGAACAAGGACGGCAAGGTCACGCGCGATGAGATCGGACCCACACAAAAGCCGCTCTTCGACAAACTCGACACCGATAAAAACGACATCGTGACGCGCGAAGAAATCCTCAAGGGCCTGCCGGAACTGATGAAGCTGTTTCCGTTGCAGTTGTAAAAGACAGGCCTCAGTCTGACGGGGATCGAGGTGTTGATCTGGAGCGGGCCGTCACCATGATCGCTTTGGCTGACTGCACTGGCAATTCGCCGACTGCTTGGTTGGCGAATTGCTCCGCGTGTTCCCTGTTGTTCTCTCGTAACCAAGCTCCCGCTTGGTTACGCCGCAGCGATCTCATTTTTATGAGGGAGCACGTCTGCGGCCAATGGTCGCGTCGAGCGTTCTCTTAAGTCCCGCAGGAAATGTCACGGTTGGCTCCCAATTCGCAAGCATGCCTTCACGGCAACGCCGTGAAGGCATGCTTGCCACGGCAGCGATCGGAGGGTGTTGTACTAAAGGGGACTGGCACCTTGCGGAGTCAGTCCCCTTTAGTACAACACGCCGTTTGGCTTACCGCTCTGAAATTTCGCCGACGACTTTGTTGGCGAAATGTTCCGCTTCCGAGAGGTCGATAAATCCGTCCGCGTTTTGGTCCAGTTCGTCAAAACTGGTCAGCTCGCCAAGGAACTCGCCCTGCGAAACTTCACCGTCCCGATTCTTATCCATCTTGCGGAACCAGATCGGACCCAGCGGTTTCTCGGTCAGCTGTCCGGCGATATTCATCCCGGCCGGCATCGTGATTCCCCCGCCCAGGACATTCAACGTCCCGCGTGAGACCGTCAGTTGATACTGCAGTGGAATTTCATTTTCGGACAATTGCCCGTCATGATCGCGATCCCAAAGGGGCAGCTTTGCCGCAGCGGCCTGTAATTCACGGAACGACAGGCGGCGATCTCGGTCGGAGTCCAGGATTTCAAAAAGTGTCCGCCCCTGTTCGGTCACGGTCAGGATGGTACGGCTGCGAGCCGCATCGAAACGCATCTTGAAATAAGGCACTGCCTCGTCCAAAAACAGCTTACCGTTTTGATCGGTGTCCAGACTCTGGAATGTGGCGCCAAGGAATAATGCTTCGTTGGCCTCGGTACGTTCGAGATACCCATTGTTATCTTGATCGAGCATCCTCCACAGCGGTTTGAGAAACGGTTCGATCGTGGTGGCGTCGTCAAATCGTTGGCGGTTGATGCTGAGTTGCGTCGATCCCAGGTTGACGTTCACCGCACCGTCCGAGGTGATGACAATTCTGTCGTTCAGTTCAAGGCGGCCCGATTCGGCAATTAACGGTTCCAGCGAGTCACCTTGGATCGTGATAGTCAGGGCTGGTTCGGGAGTCGTCAAGAATTGCCGCAGTTCATCAAAATCCAATTGCCCATCCCCGTCGCCGTCGAAGCGATCAAAGGCCTCTTTCGTCAAACCCAATTCCTCGGGATTCAACTTCTGATTGCGTGATGGCGCTGATTCGGGCGCGGACTTGAACTGGGCGCTTGCCACGGCTTTGGGGCGAGCATTCACGTCATACTTCTCGATGAGCCGCCGGAGTTGCTTCGAGAGCGATTCACCTGAACCGAGTCCTAGGAACGGGGGAAGTCCCTGCTGAGCGGTCACCGTCATCTGAACCTGGTTCTGTCCCGGGATGTTGATCGGGTTCAGTTCGGCGATACTGATCGTTTCGTCCCCGTCGAGATCAAACTTGCGCAAGGTTTTGAGCGCACCCATCAGTTCTTCGGTCGACAGTTTCCGATCGCCATCCAGGTCCAGGCGGGCAAATAGGGGCGGTTCCGAACTGGTTTGTGCCTGCCTGCCTCGACGATTGGCCCCTGTCTGTGCTCGGGTCTGGAACTGCATGACGAAGGGGTGCAGTCCGATCCGCTTGAAATAGGTCAAAAGTTCCGACCGCGAGATCTTGCCATCGGCAGGGCTGACGTCGGGTATCAGATTGGGCGAGACCACTTCCGTTGTGGGGACCAGTTGTGCTTGCACAACGTCGCGCGGCGTCAGAATCTTCCCACGGGCTTCTTCGACCGTAACGACGGAATCGCCGTTCGCATCGAGCGATTTCATCAAGTCGTCGACGTAGCTTTCGAATAGCTGCTGGGGAGAATGGCCCGCAATCTGGATTTGAAATTTCATGACGATCACGCCCGAATCACCCAGATACGTCACGTATTGCGGATTGTCCCGCACATCGTCTGCAAGGACGAGCGTGGTCATCATCAGCAATAAGAGGGGGGCGTAAAGTTTCATGACGTCCGGCTACAAGATCTCGGTAATCGGCTTGGCCGAGGGGTCCGCCAGTCGAATTGGTCGACCGACGTTGGAGATGTTCTGTTTCATCGAGTCGAGTCCCAGGACCTGGCACATTGTGGCGAACAGATCCTGCACCGATACGGGGCGATCTTCCACTTTCATGCCATCCGCGGTCGTCCGGCCGATCGCCTGACCGGCTTTGATTCCGCCGCCGCAAAGCACCGAGGACCAGGCATTGGGGAAGTGGTCGCGGCCGATTTGAGGATTGATCTTGGGGGTTCGCCCGAATTCGCCCATCCAAAGGATCAACGTCGAATCGAGCAGTCCGCGGCTTTGAAGATCGGTCATCAGCGTGGCCCAGGCGGGGTCCAGCACTTGCAGCAGGCTTTTCAGCGCGGTGAAGTTCTGCGTGTGCGTGTCCCAGGCAAATGTCTGGTTGTTTCCCACACCATTGAGAGAGACTTCGACAAACGGGACACCGCGTTCAACCAATCGACGTGCGAGCAGGCACGCTTGTCCAAACTGATTTCGTCCGTAGGCCTCGCGCAGGGAAGCCGGTTCGTCATCGAGATTGAAGGCCTTGACCGCCTCGGACCGCATCATCCGTACAGCCGCCGCGTACGCCGACCGGTGGCTCGCGGATGTCAGGCCCGGACGTTCCGCGCCAAAATCGTTCTCCAGATCGCCGAGCAGCGAGAGGCGTGCATCGGCTCGCGCGATGTCGATCCCCTGCGGCAACGCCAGATTCTTGACGGCCAGCGATTGGTCGTAGGCCATGCCGTTCGCAGTGGGGGCAGGGCGATTGGCATCGCCGACGATCAGCGGCGCGAAATTGGGACCGAGAAAGCCAGGCCCATACGCCGCCGGACTGAATTGTGTATAGGGAGCCACCGCAACGAAGTTGGGAAGGTCGGAATTTTCTTGTCCCAGTTCCTTGCTGAACAGCGAACCCAGCGTCGGATAGTCGATCGGACCTTGCGGCAGATTACCTGTTCGCAGCAGATACGTCGCCCGCGTATGATCGCCTTCCTTGGTACTCATCGAACGGATGGGAACGCAGTGGTGCATCATCTTCGCGACGTTGGGCAGATGCTCGCAAATCTGAATCCCGGGTACGGACGTTTCGATCGGCTTGAACGAGCCGCCGTTCTCATGGCCGGGCTTCATATCGAACGTGTCTGTTTGCGATGGTCCACCGGTCATCCAGAGCAGGATCACAGAACGTCGTCGCCCCGGTGCCTGGCTGGCTTCCTCGGCCAAGGCCGGCAGCCAGCGTGACATCGATGCACCGAAGGTGCCGCACGCCGACAATTTCATCATGTCACGGCGGGACAGTGGGGATGTGGGTCTCATAATCAAGCTCCACTCAAATCAAAAATCAAAGTGGTCAATGGGCGGCGCTAGTGATTGAACAGGAATTCAGAGCTGTTGAGCAAGGCCCAGAACAGGTCGGCCAGCGCCTGCTTCTGATTTTTGGAAGGACCGCCTTCGTCGACGAATCGAATCAGACGGTCCAGTTCTTCGGGGCGAGGCTTTCGCGTGAGTGTCGCCAGATACAGGGCCTCAATCCTTGCGGCTGTTGTCATCCGGGGGAATTCGGTGATGGCCGTCAGCGTCGCGCTCTGCTCCAGGCTGGTTGCCGATGCGGTGAACTGACCGTTCATGAGCGCCAGCGCCTGCAGGATGGATGTCTGTCGCTCGGTCGGGGATTTGTTGTCCGGGGCGAACAGTTCCAGAAATTCGATCTTCGGCGTTGATTGATTGAATTGGAACGGCTGCGACGACTCGAACGGTTCGAGATATCCGATCGCCACGGCGATCGAATCAAACAATTGCTCGCCCGTCAGGCCCTGGACGGCCATCCGTGCGAACTGCTGCGGCTCACTTTGGCTCGGATCTGTTTTCCGGCTGCTGCGCTGATAGGTCTTCGAGGCGACGATTCCGCGAATCAAAAACTTCACGTCGAATTGATGCGCCGTGAATGATGCCGCCAGTTCATCGAGCAGTTCGGGATGACTGGGGCGGTTGTTGGCGCCGAAATCATCCACGGGGTCAACAATTCCCACTCCGAACAGATGGCCCCAGATGCGGTTGGCCGTTGATTTGGCGAAGTAGGGGTTCTGTTTCGACGTCAGCCAGTCGGCCAGGGTTCGACGCGAACTGATCTTCGTCCGCCATTGCGGCTGCGTACCGTCGAGGTACGTGGCCTGCACGACGGTCTCGTGGTCTGGGATCGTTAGCTCGCGGCGGTCGAACACTTCTTTGACTTGTCCGATCGAATCGTCGGTCCGGTTAATCCGCTCGATCCCGGCGAAGAATGCGGCATAACCCCAGAACTGTTCCTGCTTCCAGGCGTCGTAGGGATGATTGTGGCACTGGGCACACTCGATGCGAATTCCCATGAACATTCGCGAGGTCGCGGCCGCCAGATTTTCGGGCTTGATCTGCTTCGTGGTGAAAAATGCAATGGGCGAAAGGCTGCCCGGGTTCTGCATGACCGAGGTCATGCCGCGTTCTCCCGCCAGGGGCGTTGTCAGCAATTCATAAACGAGCGCGTCGTAAGGAGTGTTGTTGCCTAGGTGCTGCCGCAGCCAGGCCTGAAATCCGGGTCGCTGTGCGAGCGCCTGAAAATCCGTCGCCGATTCGGGCAACATGACCCGCGTCCAGAAATTACTGAAATTTGTGATGTACTGAGGGCTGTCCAGCAGATTGTCGACCAGCCGCCGCCGGCGAAGTGGTGACTGATCCGCCAGAAACTTGCGCGCGACAGAGACGGTGGGAATCGTTCCGCCAAGGTGCAGCGAAACGCGACGAAGGTATTCGGCATCGTCGGCGAGCGCCGCTTCCGTCACTTTGTCGGATTTCCATCGAGCCGAAATCCGGCGATCAATGGCATCCGCGAGATCCTGCACATCGTCGGCAGACACGATCTGCGGCACAGTCAGCACAACCGCGGATACGGCGACAATCGACATGGCCACTCGACACAGCCACCCTGCGTCCATCATTCTGGATCGACAGCCATCGATTTCGCTGGCCAGCAGGGGTGGGGAATGTCTCATCAGGGGCCCTCGGTAATCCGTCGCGGCATGACGTCAGGAATGTGTCTCAAGGAATGACCTGCCAACAAAAATTGCGCGAAGCGTACGGCGACGCCCAACAGATGAAATGCGACAGAAGAAGCAAGGCAGACTAAACACGCTGCAAAGATCAACCGCTCTCTCGAATCACTCTCACAAAGAGCAGGTTCAGGGCGAACGCAGATTATTGGCGATTTCCGATCGAAAACGTTTTGAGGAACTGTGACGAAGGAGATACCGTAAACATAACGCCGTCGATCACGAAACCCACTGTGATTTTCGGCGATCTGCGAAAATCACGGAAGGCGAACTTGACCGCTTGACCATGAATTCGGGAATCATCGTTGTTACCATGATTCTTTTTACAGACGTAACGTCTGATTTGTCAAGCGAATTTCCGTTTCTTCCCGGCAAATCAAGGGGATTTGGCCACATTTTGCCCATGAATTGCCTGAGAAGTTTGCCCACAAAATCTGTGGGAAAATGATCCGACTTGAGCGTGTTGCCGTTCAAATTCCTCGCCTGGATCGAATGGTACGTCTGCGCGGCATCAAAATTGATCGGCAGGTTTCTTCGTGGCGAGTGTTCTCAAACAGCGGAGTGGGCCCATGTCTGATTTGGCGGAGCCGCGGCGAGCTTCTGGAAGACCTCTGTACATGGTGTGGATGGTCTTGCTGATACTTGGTTTCACCGTTCTGCAAGTCGGCATCGTGGCAGGTGTTTACCTGCTGAAATTTGGGGTGCCCACGATGGCGAAGCTCATCACCATGAAGGTTCCGAGCTACGCTCAATCGACCTGGTGGAACAACCGCATTGTGTATCCGGTCATCGTCGCGGGCAGTCCATCCCAGGATTCGGGGGGCAATCTGTTTTCGTTCGATCCCGAGACGGGCGATTCGCAGCAACACCACGTGACGATTCCGATCCCCAAAACGGGGATGGTGGGCGACGAGGACACCTTGTGGTGCGTGTCACCCTCGACGGTCGTTTGCGTGAAAGACGATCAATCGACCGAGGTGGCTCCGAAGCATTCGCTCAAAATGCCCTGTCCGCCGTTCCTTTATGAGCAGCAACCGGCGGTGTTGGACTGGGTTGCAAGCAATACTGTCTTACTTCGAGCCTTCGATGGAGCCGACTGGGTCGATCGCGGGAGGGTTGAATTCCCCTCATTCCTGAGTCGGACCGCCGATGGTTCGAATCTCTTAGTTGCGAATTCGGTCAATGAAGCCGTGACGGCGGCTCAATCTGGCCGATTCTCGCCTCTCGACATTCGTGTCATTGTGGAAGGCGACCAGTTCCACGTCATCGTTTCGGACGGAGTTAACGTCGCCTATCGATCGGGGATCCAGTTCGTGCCGCAGGCTTCGGCACTCGTACCAGAAAATGTGGCACATTTGACCACGCTTGAGGGCTGGGAGGATGTCTGCCACATGGCGCGCGGTGCGACCGGGAAAAAAATCTCCTGGGCAGCAGGAGTGGTCGCGGGCGAGCCCGTCGTGTTGACGGCCACGTCGACCAGCGCGGCCCCGTTTGGAAACTCCACGGTCACGGTCTTTGCTCGACAAGAAGGGAAGTGGGCCGAAACATCACACCTGACCACGCCCGCGCTGATGAATCTGTTTGCATTCACTAACGGCGAACAGACGTATGTGGCGGGGCAGCCGCCGGTCCCTTCGCTTCGGTTTTACAAGTTGGTGAACCATGAATTGCAAGCGACGGGGACCTTCCTGAAAGCACCATCGGCATCATCGCAGGACAGCATTGATTATCTGGGGCGCAGCCAGCAGTGGGTCTACTGGCCGGTGATGGTTGCCTTTGCACTGGCGGTCACTTGGCTAATGGGAGTCTATACGACACCCCAGTATCAGTTTGGCGTACAAACGGTCGAGCTGGCTTCGTACACGCGACGGATGATTGCACGCCTGATTGACCACGCGCTCTTTCTGATTCCTATGTATTTCGTTGTTCGAGCCTGTGGTTTCGCGACGCGTGAAGGAATCGAAGAAAATATGGACCGCATGTTCGATTTCGGTCCCGATAGCATGCTGCTGCGCTATGTGTGGATGATGTCGAGTATGTTGGCGCTTGCCGTATTTCTGTTGATCGTCAACAGTGGGCTGCAAGCGCGGTGGGGGATCACGTTTGGCAAATGGATTTGCGGGATTCGGACCAAGCGAGCCACGCTTCGGCCATGTGGTTTCTTGCGGGCCATGCTGCGCGAACTGCTTCTGGTTGTGGATACGATTTTCGGGATGACGGTCATTCCTGCCACGCTCGCCATTGCATTCACGAACGGTCGACAACGGCTGGGCGATCTGGTGGCGGATACGATTGTCATCCGCCACAGACGCTCCGCACTGCGATCTGATCAATGATTAACACCCCTTTGAAATCACGGGAACTGGCATCGCCCAAGCTCTAAAACGCCAGGACCCCGCGATGACGAAAGTGCGTGACGCGCGGATTTCAATCGGCGGCTCAGACTTGATCGTGGTGGCAGGACCGTTTTGGCCTTTGGGTGAAGATCGATGACCGGGCTCGGACACCTTGCCATTTTGACGATTTGCGGTATCCGCTCCGAATTTGCCCGGTATGATTTGAACTGGACCGGTATGGCATTGCCGGGGCGCGCGGCTCGAACGTGCGGACATGTCGCCGTTGACGGACTGGGGTGAGATTGATGTCGTTGCAGCATTTCAACAGGTGGTTGAGGATCGGCGTCTGGTCGTGTTTCACGGCCGTCTTGCTCAGCGGCCTCGATCACGTGGCGGGGGCGGCCGAGAATCTCTGGACTGTCCAGAAGCTGAACGACAGCAAACCTTGGGATCGATTCGTGGGATCGCCGATACCCATTCGCGTGGAAGGTCGGATGGGACCATTTGGAAATGGTCAGTTCAGGCTCATGCGGTGCGATGTCAAGTTCACGATCGACAACACCAAACTGCGGACGGTCACGAACAAGGCGTCGGTCGAGGTGACCGGCCAGTTCAAATCGGAAGGGAGCAAGCTGGAGTTCGCCGTCACCGACCTCAAAGTCGTACCAGGGTACCTGGAACAGTTTGACTCGCGGGTGGCCAAAATGCGTTTGCCCAAATCCCAAGACTGGGTCGAACTTGGTAAGTGGGCGAGCGAACGAGGTCAGTTCTACGAAGATGCCGACATGTTGAAAAAGGCCCATGAGGCCTATTCTAGTGCGATCGATGCAGACTATCGGGCCTTGAAGTCGTCCGATGCGGCGGGGCGTTTTGAGCTCGCCAAAAAGATCAATGAGTATCAGTTGCCACAACGCCGCCGTTTGGAATTGATGCACGAAGGGTTTCGCATCGAGTGGCGGTCGGCGCAGAAGGTCGAACCGCCCGATCCCGCGGTCTGGAAAAAGTTGGCGCTGCAGATCACGTCGGAATTTCCCGGTGTCGAGATCCCGTTGGAATCGATTCCGCAGGAATTAAGAGACGCGTACGAACAAGACGCGGATTCGACGTATCGAAACGCGACCGATGAGCAACGCCCCATTCTGCAGCGATTGTTGCTGATTTCGATCCTCAAGAAATCGTTGCTGTTCGGTGAATCCAGAGACGGACATGACGGTGACGAAATCGCCGCCCAGGTCGAGAAATTGATTCCAGAGGAAAAAGGGCTGGCCGAAAAGCATCGAATGGCGCGGCTCGCCTACGGATTGGCGCATGTCGGGACGGCGACGCGACCTGAAGTCGAAAAACTGTCCGCGTCATACCGCGAGCGAGGGCAGGCGCAAAACGCCGATCTGGCCTTGCTCGGCTGGATCAAATCCCACGAGCCCCGATTGAAGGGAGATGGTGTTCCCGGCTTGATGCAATTGGCGGATGAGTACCTCACGCTGCTCCATGACGAGCGTTCGGCAATCGAGTATCTGAAGGATGCGTATCGTATTGATCCGACGTTCGAAGATCTGAAGGCAAAGTTCACCTCGCTCGGTTATCAACTCAAGGACAGCCGCTGGATCAAGCCTCAGGCTGATCGACAGTCGCGTGCCGAACCCGTTGCGCAATCGTCGGCGGGAATCAGTCAGGGGATGACAGCCGCCCATCTTCGCCGACTCTTGGGCGAGCCGCGAACCGTGTCACGAGCGATGACCGCGCGGGGCACGACCGAAGTGTGGAGTTTCGGTCCGCTGGGCAGTACGCCGCTCGTCGTTCGCCTCGAGCAGCGAAGTCGGGATACCGAGCCCAAAGTGACCGCCTTCTCGGCGCAATAAACTCTCGCTCGGCGATTGACGGTCCGCATGGGGCTTGAAGATCTGTCACCACGCCTTGACGAATCGGTCCGGCATGTATCAATTCGTGACAGGCAACGCCTGGATTCGAAAGAGGTTCCTCCCGATCTTTAACTTGGGGGAGGACTTCCACTACACTCGTCAGGGAGCCAAAGAGAGGGAGACCATTTTGAGCGATTACGTTGAGCCGTTGGGAAAGCGAATTCTCATTCGCAAAGACGAGAGTCGTCAGACGACCCGCGGTGGCATTGTTTTGCCCGACAGTTCCGAGATCCCCACGATTACCGGCCGAGTGGTCGAGATCAGTGTTCAAATTGAACGGGATGATGATTTTCCGATCCGCAAGTATGACAAGGTCTTATTCCACCCGAAGCATGCGATTCCGGTGGATTTCGAGGCGGATAACTTGTTGTATGTCGTTCCTATCGAAGACGTTGTTGCCATTTTTCGCCGCGATCCCGCAGCCACGTTGCGACCGCGACACGCTGATGATTCCCCCGCCGATGAAGACCTCCCGAGCAGCGAAGAATAACCGCTCGGCCACTCTGTCCTGATCGGCCTGCGAGCCTTCGGCGTGCTGACCTCATGGGGACTGGCTCCGCAAGGCGCCCATCCCCATGAGATCAACGCTGTGAAGCCAATCACGCGCCCCGCCGCCGGGTGACCCAGCGCGTTCGGTGCAGTTTCTGCCGGTGACACAACTCACATTGTGAGTTTGGAGGAACCTGTTAAACTGTGCAGAACCGGTCGAGCCATTGTATGGATGCTTCGGTTCCCGGTGTCATAACACTTCGTTTCGATAGGGTGGGAATGCGCTTCGAAACCTCGCAATCCACGCCGTCTTATTTGGATCGTCGCCTGCAACTTCGGATGTTGTCGTGCGTCGGTGTGATCTCCATTGTGATGGTCACACTCAGTCTCGCGCGTCATCGTTCGTCGCCGCCCAGCACTGTGGATCAGAGATCCGCAACGGCCGTGGCGAACTTGAGCTTTGCCGCAGCGCCGATTGAACACCGTGTGTTGAAACCGGATGAAGTGATCATTCTGCCCGGTGAAGAACTTGAAGTCGGGGACGCTCAAGTTACTGCCCACGCACATCAAGGTCCGCGCGGCCAATGGGCGGATGACGCTGCCGATGACGAGGCTTCCCACGATCGCGTCAAAGTGAAGGCTCGCCTTCGAGCCGACGACCCCGCGAATGGGGACCTGTTTCAGCCGCGCGAGCTTGAACGATCGGGCACCAGTCCATTGTTCGAGCGTCGTCACGTCGCCAAGCCGATTCATCGCGATGCGAATCGACCTCCGACGGATTCGCTCTGGGATGACGTGACGGAAACACCCAAAAAAACCAACCCGGTCCGAGGGCGCGTGCCCGAGCGTGCGGTTCCACTGGACCGAAAAACGCCGGAGTGGTACGAGCACGCCGAAAAGCCAGCGGCACCGCCGCGCAGTGATCCCCTGGCCGGCATTATCGGCCGAGACGATGTGGATCCGGACGAGATCCCACGCAAATCGCCTGTCAGCAAGCCCGCACCCAGCCGTCGGGATGAAAGCCAGATCGTGCCACCTCGGTCGAAGCCGTTGCTGGATGACGAGGCACCACCGCGTCGCAGCCAGCCCGTGAACGACCGCCGGTTGGCCGATGATCGGACATCGCCCGGCGATGATAGCCTGTTCGATTTGACCTTGCCGCCCGTGACGGCTTTGCCGACGCGAAAGAAAGAATCTCCCTCAGGAAATTCGGATTCGTTCAGCGATGCCGTCGAACGCGGAACGCGCGCCATTCCCATCGACCTTCGTCGACGTGATGACGGCTGGCGAACGGGCGGTGCCACGGAATCCGAACGAGACTCGGAACGCCGCAGACTGGCAACCGTCGAGATCGATAAGTCGTATCTGGATGTGGTTCAAGACAACACGATGGGCATCCGTCGTGAAGAAGCCAAGCCCTACTACTGGTTGTTGGATCATGCACGAAGTGTCGCCGCATCAAAACTCGAAAAAGCCGGGCGGCGCGATGTGCTATATCTCAATCTCATGACCGAGCCCGATCAATTTCGCGGCGAGCCCATTACGATCGAAGGCGACTTGTGGCGTTTGTACGAATACGAAGCCAGTCGCAATGACTATGGGGTTGAACGGGTCTATGAAGGTTGGGTGTTCACGGGCGATTCGGCCAACAACCCTTACCGCGTGGTTTTCACCAGCCTTCCTCGTGGAATCGAACCGGGCGAAAATCTGCGGAAGCCTGTCCGCCTGACGGGATACTTTTTCAAGCGAGAAGGGTATCCGTCGAATGGCGGCGTGCACTTCGCACCCACGCTGCTGGCACGTCGAATCGGAATCAATCCGATGCCGAACGGAATTCCGCTGACGTCGGGAATCGTACCTTACATGATCGTGGTCATCATGGCGGTGGGGCTGGGACTACTCGTCACAACCGTCGGATTTGCTATCAGCGATGAGCGGTCCACGCGACAGGGACGGCAGCACCGCGGCAACCAACCATTGTTGTCGTTTGCGGGTCTGGCGGTTCCTTCGCCGGTTTCGGTTGAAGAATCGCTTCGTGAGTTCGCCGAGCGTGAACGTCAGACCGCGATCAGCGGGGCCTATGGTCCTCTGCTCTCACGACAGGCGGCGCGCGAGCATGCCGTCCATAGCTATTCGACATCCAAGCAGTTTGCGATCGATGATCAGCGCCGGCAACAGGAACGGCAGAACGGGATTCTGCAGGATTGGTCCGCACGGCAGAAAGCCGTACAGTCCGAAAACGAGCTGGCGCACGGCACCAGATCACGTTCAGTTCGTGTCGGCTGGCCCGGCGCCGACGACCTCGATTCCGACAACCTGGCACCCGTTCGCGCTCTCGTGCCGAAAGGGAATTCGCTGTCGCGGACAGTACCAGAACAATCTTCGCTTGCGGTTCCGTCTCGGACACCATTGCCGACTCAAACCGTTGCGGCGACGACGGCGGAACCACTGGCATCAGTCTATGCGGCGCGCGTTGCCGAACCACAGCCGGTGCATGGCCAGACGCAGCCCAGTGCCATCGCACAACCGTCGATTCCCACCAATATTTCCTACGGTGCATCAAAACTGTCGGAATGGGAAGACGAAGTCGCCAAGCTGTCGAATCGGTCCCGCTCTCGCGGGGTTTCGTTGGGGACGATCACCGTTCCAGAGACATCGAACTCGACCCAAATCGAACAGGACCGCATCGCACGTGAACGCGTGATTCGAGAGCGCGTTCAGCGACAGCAGGAAGAATCCGAACAACAGCGTCGTGAACAACGTGATCGCGAACGGATTGAGTTCGAACGTCTGGAACGTGAGCGCATCGAACGCGAACGACAGTTGCGCGACCAGCAAGAGCGTGAACGGCAGGAACGACTTCGCGTTGAACGCGAACGGATGGACCGTGAACGCCTCGAGTACGAACGCCTTGATCGCGAGCGAGCAGAACGAGAACGTCTTGAACGCGAGAGGGTCGCGCGCGAGCAGACGACGTCGCGGCGCGAGTACGACCGGACCGCTGAGTCCGCTGAAAACGCGTTTGACTCCAGCGAGATCGCGGATTCGACGGGCTCATCATCAGCAGCCGACAGTCCACGCGAATCCGGCAAGCGTCGCGGTGGGGGCTGGGGTTGGCCCGCGCGCCGAAAGAATAAAGACGAAGAGATCGAACCGAGTTCTGAAACATTCGACGAATCGTTTGAATCGACCGAACCGGCTGCGGAAAGCGATAGCTCAGGTGAGCCTCGCAAACGTCGGGGTGGCTGGGGCTGGCCGCGACGCCGTAAAGAGTCGGAACAGACACCGGACAGCGATGAGACTTTGTCGGATGACAGCGGGGCAGAGAGCGACGACTCGCAACAATCCTCATTCGGCTGGGGACGTCGCCGCAAGCATCGACGAAATTGGCGGAATAGCAATGATTCGCCCGAATCGTGATGTTGTGCGCCATGAGGTCTAATGAATGACTCAATGCCATCACGGTCCGTCCTGTGCGAGCAAGAAATCGCCCGGCGATTGACACTCAAACAACACTGGCGAACGACTCCCATTGGCCGCCATCATCGCAGGAAACCGGTTTAGTCTTGTTTCACGAGGGCGAGTTGCACGATGAGCGCATTTGACCCTTTGTCGCTATTGAAACCTCGACGAAAAGTCACTGGGATCTCCGCGATCCTGTTGCCGTTCACTCAGGCGGGCGACGTTGATTGGCCGGCGTTTCACGCGCATGTGCAACGGACTCTGGAATCCGGTCTCACTCCTGCGGTGAACATGGACACTGGCTACGTGAATCTGCTGGATCGCGCCACTCAGGATGCGGTGCTGCAGCAGACACGAGAGGTTGCTGGGGGGCGTCCGTTTGTTGCCGGTGCATTCGTATCCGATGGTGAAGGAGATGCTTTCCGGCCGGACGAGTATGCCCGTCGCATTGAGGTCATTCAGTCGCATGGTGGGACGCCCATCATTTTTCAGTCCTATGGATTGACCCGTCAATCGGGCCCGAAAATCGTGGCATCCTACGAGAAATTGGCTCGAACCGCCGATCGTTTCCTGGCGTTTGAATTGACGCAAGATCTGGCTTCGTTTGGAGCGATTTACGATCTGGAAACGTTTGCCGCGGTCATGTCGATTCCGCAGTGCGTGGGTGTGAAGCATTCGTCGTTTCATCGAGAGCCGGAATGGCAGCGCCTCGTCCTGCGGAATGCCAATCGTCCCGAATTTGTCATCTTCACTGGCAATGATTTTGCCATCGACATGATCATGTACGGCAGCGACTACTTGCTGGGGCTCAGTACGTTTGCTCCGGATTTGTTCGCGCAGCGGGATCACTTTTGGGAAACGGGTGATCCCCGGTTTTACGAGCTGAATGACCAGTTGCAGTACCTGGGCTATTTCGCCTTTCGTCGTCCATCTCCTGCCTATAAGCATTCGGCGGCGCAGTTTTTGAATCTCCGCGGCTGGATCAATTCCAGCCATACGCATCCACAATCGCGGACGCGCCCTGATTCGGATCGAGACGTGCTGCGCGAACTGGGCCAGCGTCTGGGCGTGGTCTCGCCAACCTGAATTCCTTCCCAATCAGTCCTTGGCACACACATTGCTGCTCCGTTTGAATTCGAGGCTGACCGATTTGCGGACAATTCCGACCGGCCCGGTTCATGAACCGAAAAATACGATCCGGTTGGAATAGAAGTCATCGCGTCGAGCCGATTTTCGCGATTCAATATGTAAGATGGGCAGACTTTCTTGTGTATTCCGCAGTAGAGTTGAAGGACGAGAGACGAAGCCAACCGGCAACCGTGATTCAACTCGGTGGTGGGGAATTCGGGAGGCGACTCGATGTCAAAAGAGAGTTGGAAGTTCTGGGGCGTGGTGCTGATCGCCTGGGGTTTTTACAGTTGCTGGCACATGGGATATCAGTCTGGTTATGCAGACGGTCATGCAACAGCCTGGGGGATGTATGAACAGCCCTATCTCAAGCAAAACCTGGCCAATTCCGAAACCTTTTACGAACCGGACGAATCCTTCGAGTCGGCCGCGGTTCAAACCAGTCATCCTTAGCAGTCGCTTCAAATAAAGGGGACTGGTTCCGACCGGCCCCAAAAACGTCACCGCATCCTGAATACCACGGTGCCTATCCCCTTTCGTTTCGCAGGCTCGTTGGCGCTGCTCGTACCGCAGGTGTCTCAATCACGCGGTGAGGCACGTGTTTTGAGCCGAATGGTTCCGAGGTCGAGATCTCGCTGGCCGTTCACTTCAATCAACATGAATGGTGACGTTGGATTCGAGTATCGCCCTTCGAATCGGTCCTCTTCGCCCGCGAGTTTCTGCTCAACCCATTTGAATTCAAGTGCGTACTCTCCATGAGGGACGCCGTCGCCGTTCACATAGGTGCTGAGCATGAAGCGGCCGCCATCACCGGTCCAGGTGAAGAATCGGTTTAAGTAGCGTTCACGTTTTTCCGCCAGCCCGTGCTGCGGCACGTACTGAATATGGATGTTGGCCCGAGGAACATCATCAACCAGCACGATTCCTCGAACACGTCCCAAAGGAACTTTGTCCGTAATTGCGGGGCGTGCAGACCGTGAGCAAGAGACCGAAATACAGACGGTGCTGAATAGTGCGAGAACTTGAACGTGAGCGTAGATCTGTGCTGCGAACCGACGCCTTGTCCCGTGGTTCGTTGGTGGAAGCTCGGTCGAGGATCGGATGCCCGGGCGTCGACAGCAAGCCCGGATGCTCGTCGGATTGATCATTGGTGATCACAGGCGAATGGACGGTCGCCCGCGTTCGTCCTCGAATCGATGTTCATCTCACAGGTCTCCTTGATTGTCATCTGGTGGGCTGCCATGAACTGTCCGCAACAGGCGACGACCCTGTCTGCAAACAGAGCGAAACATCGCGATGCAAATTGGGGGATGATTCGCACAGCCAATGCTGTACGCCACAACTTGTGGCGGCATCGGTTCAGTAGTTCCCGGCAACTTCACCGCCGGATCGAGTGATGAGAAATGCCAGCACTGTATCATCCATGTTTTCGCTGAGAGCTTTGACCGATCCGTCGCCCATGACAACCTGTGAAAGTCCTGTATGGAATGAGTAGAACGCGCGATAACTGAGATTTGTACAATTGATGACACACGAGTTTCGATCGCCGTTCACATCACGGATATCGTTGTTTCCATCTCGATTGCCACCGTCGACCCATTGATCGTTGTTCGGATCGGCCCAGCCTCCTCCGCCGAAATGTGTTTGCTGATTGAGCAAGTTAAAGAAATTCGCGGCGGCGGCCGGGGTGTCCGTTGAAGGGGGGGACGTGTAGTTCTTGCCCAGTTCCCAAAGCTGATTTCTCGCGGCCAACTCCGCAATCATCATCGTGTTCGAAAGTCCGTCCGTGACCTTTGCGACGGTGGGCGAAGCGTCATAGCTTCCGGACGTCGACACCCCTGAAACAACGGCGCAAGAGTTGGCACTGCCGCAATAGAAGAAGCCGATCGTCCCTGAGGGCGGGACGCCCGCCGAGATCAGATTCGAACGGAGGGGCGAGCGGATATCACAATTGACGATATAGTCGCAACGCCCCCAGGTGGCGGTGATCGGTGTGCTGGGAACCACGCCACAGTTAAGCCCACCACCTGCGGCCACTGTTGCGTGACTCCAGGTGGTGGTGTTTGGAGTCGTCAGCGGTGTTGAAGGACAAACGAACGTGGGCAAACGGGTCGCGATCAGGCTCTTGTTTTGCAGTCCGGACCAGATTGGTTGAGTCACGTCAAAGGCGTTGGAGAGCGCAGCCTGATCGAGGAATGGCAGCAGGGCCTGTCCCCACGACTGTCCAAACCGCAAGGTGCTGGTTGACGTGTCGACATTCCAGAGTGCGGCAATCGGAAACTGTCCGTGAACATTCTCGTACGTGTGCATTGCCAGGCCGAGTTGCTTCAAATGATTCTTACACTGTGTTCGGCGAGCAACTTCGCGCGCTCGCTGAATGGCTGGCAATAGCAACGCAACCAGCACGGCAACGATCGCCGTAACAACGAGTGTCTCGATCAGAGTCATTCCACGCTGATGTCGTCGTGCCGCGATTCTTTTGCCACAGAGCATGAGACGCACTCGCACCACTTCGCGCGGATCGCACAGAATCGTGTCGTCAAGACGTCTCGACGATGGATGCGAATCGGCGACCGGTCAATGACCACCACACCAAACGGTCTTCTCAAAGCCAAATGAATCAAGATCCCCATCTCGGTCAACGGTCTCTGGAGGTGCCTGCGAGCGACTGAACGTTCGTAGAGAAACTCTCCTTCGACCACGCACTCGTTGCATTGTAGCACAAAGACGTCAGTCAGCCGCGCCGGCAGCTGGAGACGGATGTCTTTGTTGATGAAACCCTGGTGTAAACCAGTCACCGTCAAGCGGATCCTGGCTAATCAATTGAATCCGGGTATAGTTGGTTACGCGATGATCCGGGGTCTCGGGATAGATCCGCATCTCGGACAATTGCTGTGATGTCGGATTGATTCGAATTTCGATGCGACGGGGACCTTGCTTGGTATCAGGCTTTTTGACGGCGACCAACAGATTCGTCGTGGCGTCGGGGTGAAACAGTTCCAGGTTGTAGTCGGCAACCAGCCTTTTTTCCTGACCATCGAAAAAGCTCAGAACCGGCGAGAGATAATTCACGGCGGGCAGTACACCCGTGAAATGCATCTGATCGCCATTGACTTCCAGCGGTCGATCGGGGCGAATCGACCAACTGCTGGTTCCATCGCTGCCATTGATGAAATCGCCTGCCGCAGCCTTCCAGGAATAGACGAACTGTCGGCCGCCGCGCACATACAGCATCGCCTCTTTCGCAGGGCCATCCGGTGGCTTCGGACGGTTGGGGCCAGCATTGTTTCGCTCGGCTCGTTGAGATTGCTCGTCGACAAAACTCACTCGATATGTTCGATCTGCGGACTCTCGCGACAACATCGTCAATTCGTGGAACGCCGCGACCGCCGTCGCGGTGGGCGTTGTATTCTCTGCGGTCAACAGATAGAGAAAGGCGGCAAGGCACAGGCAGGCAGCGCTGGCGAAAATGGCCACTCGGCGCGTCGCCCGAGAACGGGGAGCGGTTGCGATTCGTACACTGTCAAGTTGATCGAGCGTCGCATTCAATGATTGGTATTCAACCTGAATTCGATTGTGCAGCAGCGTGGCCAGAGCGAACCGGCGTGCGTTGTCGGGGCTTTGCTTGAGCCAGTCGTTGAGCGCTCGTTGTTCGTCGACGCTCAAGCAAGCGTCTAGATGGCCATTAATCAAGTCATCAGGTTCGAGGTTCATATCGGTCACGGCATCTGAGAAAGGCCTTGTGTCACTTCTGAGTCAGCTTTGCTTTCGAATTGTCATAGTGAAAATCGAGTGTCCCTTCGGCCAGGATCATTCCTTTGGCGGCGTTCAGGAAATCGCGTCGAGTTTGCATGTCCGAGCTAAAAGCCAGTTCGTCTGACAATGCGTAGACGGTGAGATGATACTGACCAACGCCGACTTTTTTGGAACGTAGCGAATAGTACCCTTTCTTGCCGCTATCGTTATACCCTTCGACGCCGATGTCTTGAACGTCTTTGGGCAGCGATGTGATGTCCGCCGGGATATTGTAAATCAGCCAGTACGAGCTGGTCCACGCGGCATCGGCGCTGGGGTCATCGTACCGGCGCCACAGACTGATCGCGAAACTTTTTGTTTCCGGTGGTGCGCCGCTCCAATGGATCTCGGGCGACGAGCCCGCACCGGTGCTCGTGAATTCACGTGGACATTCGCTGTTCTGAGAGATGGCGGGACAGCTTACGGTCAGCGGTGCATGCCCCGCCGCAGCCTCGCTTGTGCTGCGCGTCGCTGACGTTGACTGCGATTCGCAACCCGACATCGCCACGAGAAGGGCCGCCAATATCAGCGAACACGGTCGACAAAGCCGTGAAGAATATGAACTGAATAACCGCATTCGAAAAATCTCCGACGTGATTTGATCCGCCCGTTGAGATCAGGCGGACAGGCACCTTGATTATTGCGACGTGATGGCCTTTTCGAATTCGGGCGAAGCCAGTCCCTGTTCGTTCAACAGGCGGCTAAGACGGTTGGTGTCCTTTTTGAGGACCTGGCCAGTTGGTCGCCGGGGGGCCAGCCTACTTCGCCTTCTCGGTCGACTTCGCCAGTTCGATGTCACCCAGTTCCAGCGGCTGATCGGGTTCGACCTTGATGACTTTGAACGGCTTCTTCTTACTTGAGTATTTTCCGCCGAGCAGATCTTTTTCACCCGATGGCAGCTGCTGCAGCATTTTGAACGACAACGCATATTCGCCGGGGGGAACGCCGTCGCCTCGTTCATAAGTATGAAGCGCGAACTTGCCGTCGCGTGTGGTCATGACGACAAAACCTCGCAGGATTTGTTCGCGTGACTCGGCGATCGAACTTTGAGGATCGTATTGAACCAGGACGTTCGGCGTCGGGACACCATCGACGATCACCGTCCCCGAAACTTTGGAGAGGGGCACCTTGTTCGAAATCGGCTTCTTGACGGGACCGCGCGAACAGCCCGAGGCGAAGCAAACAAGGCACAATAGTCCGACAATCGTAGTATTCTGACGAGACATCGATACCTCTCCGCTTCCCCTGCCGCTGCAGGGAGCAATGGATGCGATCAGGACGCTTGAAAAAGGCCGCGTGATTCGTCGTAAGTACGAATCACGCGGCTGCACCAACAGATCGTTGACGACGACAGACGCCAGTTGCAATTGGGGGGACGGGCACCTTGGCGTTTACGATGTCATGGCGTTTTTGAATCCTGGCGGAGCCAGCCCCCGTGCTTTCAACAGGCCACCGCAGGATGACCGCGTGAGCGATCAGAATTCGCCGATAACTTCACCGCCTGCACGGGTAATTAAACAAGCCAGCACCACGTCGCTGATGCTTTCACTGATCGAACGCACGGTGCCGTCACCCATCGCCACATGAACCGTTCCTGTATGGAACGAGTACAGCGAGTGGGCGGTCAGGTTACTGCAGTTGATCGCGCACGAATTCGTTTGTGATGGATCGCCATTCGCGGCCGAGTTGTAGCTGCCGACCATCCCGTTGCGGTTGGTACCATCCAGCCATTCCACATTGTTGGGATCGGCCCAACCACCACCGGCGTAGTTGTTCTGATTGGAGAGATACGCCAGGTAATCGCTGCTTCCCGAGGGATCGGCATCGGGATTAGAAGCGGTACGCTGCATCCCTTTTTCCCACAGTTGGTTTCGTGCGGCCTTCTCGGCAATCATGATGGTATTCGACATACCGTCGGTCACCTTGGCGATCTTGGGTGATCCGTCGAAGCTGGCTCCCGTTAACGCAATCCCCGTGCTGCTCACCACGGCAGCAGCGTTGGTGTCACCCATGTACCACATCCCGTGACGAGTTTGCGTACTGGCGTTCGGCAGGTCCTTGTACAGGGGGCTGCGGACGTCGCACAAAACGATGTAATCCGCGCGGCCCCACGATGGAACCACGATATCAGCGGGGGGATTGAATCCGGACGAAGGGCTGCCGCGCAGGGGCGATGCGAGCCAAGTTGTGGACGTCGCGGCAATATCGGGAGTGGACGGGCACTTGAACGCGGGCAGGCTTTTGGCAATCAGCGACTGATTCACGGCGCCCGACCAGATGGGCTGAGTCATGTCGAAGGAATTCGTAATGTTGGCCTGATCCATGAATGGCAGAATCGCCTGTCCCCAGCCTTGGCCGTAGGTCGGCGTTCCGACGTTGGAACTGGTCGCGTTGATGGTCCAGACCGCAGCCATCGGCAATTGATTGAACGAGCTTTCGTAGTTCATGATCGCCAGACCAAGCTGCTTCAGATTGTTTTTGCATTGTGTTCTGCGAGCCGCCTCGCGGGCTTGCTGAACGGCTGGTAGCAGCAACGCGATCAGGACCGCGATGATGGCGATCACCACCAGCAATTCGATCAGTGTGAACCCTTGACGCATTCGTGACGGATAGCCGCGGGGGAACAATCGCATCAGACGTACCTCGTTTTATGGACGACAAGAACAGTGGGCACCCAGATTGTGTGCCCGCACAGAAAGGACGAATGGATGTCGGCGCTATTGCCACGTTCGGTTTGGGAAGTCACGCCTCCGTTCGATCTCGACCGGTGGGGCGATACGTCGTCAGTTGAAACGCGGTCGTCGACGAAGGCGTCGTCGCTCGTCTGCAAAGAGGAATGGCGTTGTCGCCGGTGGGGCAAACGAGTGACGAGTCGTGTGCGATGGCCCGCACGTTATTCATGACGAGTTACAACGCGCCTTTGGCTTGCGCGACTTGTCGCTCGATACAGTTTCGCAATTGATCGCGGATTCGTTGCAGGGCTTTGGAAACGCGGTTGGATGTGATTCCCAGTGTGGTCGCGATTCCAGAAGGCTTCAGATCTTGCTCGTATCGTAAATCACACAAACGCCGATCACGTTCGCTCAATTTTTCCAGACAACCGCGTAGAAACTCGAGTTTATGAATCTCGCCATCGGGAAGTTCGCTGAACGCACAGGCCAACTGATCAACGGTAGAATCGTCAAATACCAGGCGATCGCGATGCGATCTTCGACGGTAAAGCCCCACCTGGTTTCTTGCGATACCCAACAACCAACCCACAAACGGCTTTTCGGGATCATATTTGTCGAACGATTCGACCACAGCGGCGATGACTTCCTGCATGATGTCGTCACGCGCCGCGAAGTCATGCACCATCGTCGACACAAACGACGAGACAATCGGCTGCGCCGACATCCACATTCGTGTGAGTCGCCTGGTCTTTTCGTCCATTGTTCGTCAATGCTTTGATCTGGCAGGAACGTTCACATTTCCGAAGAGGATCGTGCTGTGAAGTTCGGATTAGCGAACTGGCATATATGAATTATCCGCGAACGTTCAATCATGACGGAAAAAAATGGCTCGACTCAAAGATTTTTGAGGATTACACGAATTGGCGACTCCCGCCGTCATCTTGCGGAGCCCGATCCATGATCCATTATCGGAGGAAGTCGCCTTCCGTGAGTGAAATGGCCTCTGTCGGAAGTTTCCGTGGCACGAAGAAGAGGACGATTGCCGAGAGAAATCCGGTGACGATCGACAGATACCAAATCCAAAAGCCGGGCCCGAATCCGACCACAGGCGCGGTTGTTCCCGCTTCATCAATGTAGATCGAAGTGATGCCAAAGCTGGCCGACGCGAGGACCCAACTGGACGCAAGGCAACCGACCGCAGAGCCGGATTGCTGAAACATCAGCCCAATAATGGATTGGCCAACCATGCGATCCCTGCGGGCGAGCCTCCAATCGCCTCAAGCCATCCCAGCATCAAAATGGCGATTCCCCAGTAGCTTCCGGTCACGGTACTGCCTGGGGCGGGCCGGTATAGCAATGCGGGTAGTCCCAATGATGTGAAATAGCCGATCATACAAATGGCACAGACGAGAGCCGTCAAACGTGTCCGCATTTTGGGGTTCATCATGGGCTCGCTCGGTAGGAGTATTCCAGGTCTCGCGGCGAAACGACCATCCTCCGACGATCGAACGGCCAGGCGTCAATCAGCCAAACAGTTCCCGAATCGGGTGCCCGTCTTCCACCAGCGCGACCGGACGCCCCTGCGCGTCGGGTAACCGTAACTCGGGATCGATTCCCAGCGCATCGTACAGCGTCGCCGCCAGATCGTCGGGGCTGTGGGGCGGCGTCACGGCATAGGCCGCGTCTTTGTCGCTTTGTCCCAGCACGGTTCCTCCGCGGATTCCCGCGCCGGCGAGAACTGCCGGAAACAGCGTGCTCCAGTGATCACGACCCCAGTTGGCGTTCCCCTTCGGCGTACGGCCCATCTCACCCAGGCAGACCACCAGCGTGTCATCCAGCATGCCACGTTCTTCAAGATCGACAATCAGGGCCGAGAGTGTTTGGTCGAGTCCCGGCAACAGATGATCGCCGACCTCTTTGCTGTTGATGTGCGAATCCCAGCCATAACCATCGGGGGCATCCCAGTGCACGGTGACGAAACGCACGCCCTCTTCGATCAGCCGCCGCGCCATCAACGTCGATTGTCCGAACAGATGCCGACCGTATCGATCGCGTGTGGTGGCCGATTCTTGCCGTAAGTCAAGAGCCTGTCGGGTCCGTTCAGAACTGACCAGGGCCAATGCCCGCTGTTGAAACCGATCATAGGCCGACAGCACTTTTTCATTTTCAGATCGTTGACGCTGCTGATCGAACTGGTCGAGCAGCGAACGACGACGGTTCATGCGATCGAGTGTCAGTGATTCATGCGAAACCAGTCCGTCGATCTGAAACGTCAATTCCTGGTCCGTGCAGGCACGAATATACGGGTTGTCGTTGTTGTCCTTCTTGTCGATGGCGGTGGTGACGGGATCGTAGCCGCGCCCCAGCCAGCCAGCGTATTCGCCGGGCCGTCTAAGCTGGACCGAGAACGTCTGCAGGCGTCCCAGGCTGTTGGGAAGGACCACGTAGTTCGGCATGCCGCTGGTCGAGTTTCGGCTGATGGCATGCTGCAGGTGCGGATTCTGGGTCAGGTATTCGACGACCGATCCCATCGATGGCCAGTCTTGAGGGGTCGCATTGAAACCGCCTCCAATCGGAATATGCCATCGCTTGCCGGTCTGAATGTAGTGGCTGCCGACACTGTGGTCATTGAAGGCGTGCGACATCGTCCGTACGACGGCGAACTTGTCGGAAATGGCGGCGCAATGGGGAAGCTTTTCACAGATTCGCAGATCGGGCGTCCGACTGGCGATTGGCGAATATGGACCGCGAATCGTACTCGGAGCATCAGGCTTCAGATCGAACGTTTCCAGTTGGCTGGGGCCGCCAAACAGAAGCAGGAAGATGATATTCTTGGCGCGTGGTGTTGAGCCGGATGCGAGGGACTCGGCCTGCAGCACTTTCGGCAAGTTCAGTCCGAACAGCCCCGCGCCGCCCGCTTGAAGCAGTTCACGTCGTCCAATCCCCCCGCAGGCGGTTTGTGGTCGGCCCAGGATCTCAAGCATCTCGGCAATCCTTATCGTGAAGCGTGTGGACCAGTGGCTACGCGATCACGTCATGAATGACATGACCGGCGACATCCGTCAAACGGAAATCGCGACCCGCATAGCGATACGTAAGTCGTTCATGGTCGAATCCAAGCAAGTGCAACATCGTGGCATGCAGGTCGTGAACGTGAACCGGATTCTCAATCGCCTGAAATCCGAAATCGTCGGTGGCACCATGAACGACGCCCCCTTTGACGCCGCCACCCGCCAGCCAGCACGAAAATCCATAGTGGTTATGGTCGCGACCGCTGAGACTGGGTAATTCGGCGACAGGGGTCCGTCCGAATTCGCCCCCCCAGAGGATCAAGGTTTCGTCGAACAATCCGCATTGCTTCAAGTCCGTCAGAAACGCCGCGATCGGACCGTCCCAGTCGCCCGACAGTTTCTGGTGCTGGGCCTGCAGGGCGTCATGATTGTCCCATGGCTGGCCCGCGCCGCTCCAGATCTGAATGAATCGCACTCCGCGTTCGATCAACCGTCGCGTGATCAGAAGTTGGCGACCGTGGGTACCGTTTCCATACATCTCACGAACGTGCTTCGGTTCGCGATTCAGATCAAACGCTTCGGCCGCTTCGGTCTGCATGCGATAGGCGAGCTCGAACGATTGAATCCGTGCCTCGAGAAGTGGCGCGTGCTGACGTTCTTCTGCGTGAATGACATTCAGTTGTTTGACAAGGTCCAACTGCCGGCGCTGGTCGACCAGTGAGAGCCGCGAATTGCGAATGTTGGCGATGAGTTTGTCGATGTCGGTGTGATTCGTGTCGAGATATGTTCCCTGGCAGGCACCCGGAAGAAACGAGGAACGCCAGTTCTGGGTGGCGACGATCGGGTATCCGCCTGGGCACATGACAATGAACCCTGGCAGATTGCGATTCTCGGTTCCCAACCCATAGTTGACCCAGGCTCCAAAACTGGGGCGCGAGAGCCGTCCGTCACCGCAGTTCATCAGCATCAACGAAGGTTCGTGATTCGGCACTTCGGCGTGCAGCGAACGAATCACCGCAATATCGTCGATGTGTGCCGCGGTCTTCGCGAAAAGCTCGCTGACTTCGATGCCGCTTTGGCCGTACTTCTGGAATGCGAAGGGCGACCGCATGGCGGCACCGGTTTTGCGCTCCGTTCGCAATGTCGAAGTGGGCAAGGGCTTGCCGTGGTATTGGTCGAGCATCGGTTTGGGATCGAACGTGTCGACGTGGGAAGGACCGCCATTCATAAACAGATGCACAACATGCTTGGCACGACCGCGGAAATGTCCCGGTTTCGCAATCAATGGATCGACCGCATTGGCGTCTTGTGCTGACAATCGTCCTTCGTCGGCGAGCAATCCGGCCAGTCCGACCATGCCGAATCCCATTCCACAACGCGAGAGCATATCGCGTCGCGAAACCACAGGAACGGGGGGCGTGTGAACAGGCGGGGTGGAACCGGTTGGCATCATTTCAGGGGGCATTCGTCAAAAGTGTGCATCGAGGCAACGTCGAGATCTCAGCTTCATGAGACAGGTCGGTATCGCGACGTTCATTTTTCTCCCAAGGCCGGAATTCGGAGAAGCACAACCAAGTGGCAGCAGGCACAAGCGCCCAGGACCGCGACGGTCAATAATCCGAAAACTGTTGCAGGTTCGACGCCTGGCGCGAAGAGCACTCCCACGAGCATCATCGACAGCATGATCGATCCCAAGGTGAGCCCCACGGCCGTTGCGAAGGCACCCCACCGCAAATAGGTCGACAGCATGGCGCTGAGATGAATCACCAGCAGGAAGTTGGCGAGTGTCCACCAGAACCACGATTCATCCAGAACTTCACTCAACACATGATGCGATTCGTGCATCAGCAGAAATGCGGCCAGGATGGCGACCATTCCGGGGATCAGACCGCACAAACAACCTGCCACTTTCGAATAGACAATGTGCGGGATGGTCTGGGGTAACATCAAGAGGGAAGCGAGTGTCTGCTGACGAATTTCGTCTTGAAACAGTCGCGACAGACACATTGTGCAGTCGACCACAAACAGTGGTACGACAAAGAACTGATAACCCGAAGTGGCATCTTCCCACCGAACCTGTCGTGACCCCTGCAGTTCATTCCAGGGATAGATCGCCGCGAACGCCAGCCAGTATAGACCAATATACAGCGAGCACCGAACAGCAATGGCGAACCATCCACCCGCGACGAAATGAAAGTCTTTCCAGACGATGGCTGCATCCCAGGTGCGCCCCGCGCTGAACCAACGCAGGCGGCCCGTCTTGCGAGGGACCATCGCGCGCGTGGCACCATCCGTCACGGGTTCGTGCGAAACGTATCCAAACAGCCACCACGACAAGAAAAAGAGAATCACGGCACCCAGCAGGTTGGTCACGATCTGCGGCGTGATGCCTAGTTCGGTGGAGGAGTCGGTGACTTGGCCGAGCTGTCCAAAGACGTTCGATTGAGAAATCCATTGCAGGGGAAGCTCGATCACCGGCCTGATCGTTAACAGCCATCCAGGGACTTCGCTCGCCCCCGATCGATAGAACTCCAGCAGAAGTAGAGCGCAAATCGGCAGGATCGAATACGCCACCATACACAGCACAGTCAGTCCCGCCGCGTCGCGATTCCGGCGGCACAGGACCGAACAGAACAACCCGGCGTTCGCGAGCAGCGTGGTATAGGCGAGCAACGCCGCATACGCCGCGACGATCTGCGAAGACAACAGCCCCCCCAGCGTCACGGCCAGCAGTGTGAAGGGGTATTGCACGGCTAAAAGCAAAAAGACTTGAAACAAACGGGTCGTCGACTTGCCCAGCAAAATCCCCAGCGGACTGATTCCAGCCATGGTCATCAGTCCGAGTGTGTCCTCTTCTTTCTCTTCAGAAATGGCACTTGAGAAATAACTGATTCCCAACAGCGTCACGAAGAACGCGTCGGCATAGATGACAGAGCGAAAGAAGTTCAGTCCCGGTGCACCCATGATCATGCTCTGCACCTGGGCGATGCACAGGGCGGCATAGATGACCAGTAGCAACAGCAGCCAACACAAATGGACCCAGACGGACCGCGCGTCACCACGGAGCGAACGAAAGAAGAGTGCAAAGACTCCGTGTAACATGGTGAGCTCTACCAGCCTTTTAAATAAAAGAGACAACCACCTCGATCACATCGTTTCATTGGCATTCTCAGTTCGCGGTGAACAGGCTTCCTCTTACCTCGGCCGCACCCCCCTTGGTGCCTGTCTCTTCGAGCACCCAGGAAGCACATTCACCTACAGGTTGTTGTCACCTACCAATACCGTCCAATGCCGCAAAGCTTCGACCACTCATCATGCCTCATCAGAGCCCGAATGTCGATGACTGACACGGCAAACGCCGCGAAGGATTGCTCGAGACGAAAAGGCACTTCGGGTGGCCAGCAGGCTGGTGAATTCACGGGGACTGGCTCCGCCCAGACTCAAAGAGCCATGGCATCCCCGGACGCCAAGGTGCCTGCCCGTGCTCCCAGTAGGCTGTTGGGACGTAACCGTTCACTGACCGGGGACTGGCTCATTTTCCCGCGGTAAAGGGAAGGCTCGCCCTAGTTGATGCACTGCGGATTCCAATTGAACCGGGAAAATGTGCATGTCCCCCTCTCTTCGGGCTATGAACGGTTCCTCTTGGGCCCCCCCCAGATTACGCAACCGCAGTAGAGATCGTAATTCGCGCTAGTGGCGTATTTATCGCACTTTTTCATTTGACGAGTCGCCCCCCCAAAAAAAATGATCATCTTGATCGGGGTGATCGTCTTGGATGTTAATTCGTTTCATTTCAATGACTTGCGAGATCAAACAAGATGCTCATTTTGATCGCCTTGAGCAATATGCTGTCTCTCTGGTTCATTCGCCGAAGTTTGACGAACTTCGATGTCCCGCCGCACAATGAACGCTCACCACAATCTCGCATCGCTCGCTCCAATCACATCCCGCATTCCGAGTGTCGGTCACCATTTCCGAGTTGGGGGCTGACGCGATTTCCATCGCAGACAATACGCGACCCCAGAAGCTTCTTCGACGATCAACTGTTTGCCGTTGAAAATGGATCTGTCCCCCTCGCTGCCCCGTGACCGATTACCGACTCTTGTCGAAGCCATAGCAAGCTCCAGCCGAACATCATGCCTATCATAGGAATTATTCTCGTTTGGTCGCGATCAATATCATGGTTGTTTCCAAATGTTTGGAAACTGCCTCGCGATAGAAAGGTCGTTTTACAAGAACGCCGACTTTCTTCCGCCAAAGAAAAATCGCGATGACTTGCGAGATTGTTCACGGGACACGTTGCGGTGGAAAAATGGTTACCTGTGACCGCGATTTAATCTCATCGAGACGGGACGATGATGACAACAGGACATGAGCACACCATCTATCTCGCCGTTGTGAGTCCCGTATTGCTGTTGCCATTCGTGAGGTGGATTCCAGACTCGTTGATTGATTCGCCTGTGATTCAGTAAGTTGGCATTGCGAATGCAGCTTTAGCATTGATGTCAAGCATTCCGAATGAGCGATCTTCCAGCGAAATTAACGAAAGTGACAACGATGATTGAATTATTGCCGACAAAGATTGAACGATGTGCTCGGTCTGGATTCGTAGCAATTGCAATCAGCGGAAATTTGTTTGGATGCAGTTGGCAGTCAGCCACGACGACTTCTCAAAGAACGCGGAACGATGAAACGGGTCAAGAACTGGAAGTGACAAAAATCGCTCCACCCGCATCTTCGGTCAATAGTGCTGTAGAAGGCGAGCCGACAGTCATCATCAAAACGGTGCAGGAATTTCATGATTTGCTTGAACTGAACTCGTTCAATCTGAAACAACAATTTCCCACGGAGACAATCGAAGTTTCCGGAGTCGTTGCGGATCTGTGTATGGCGGAGCCGGGACATTCGACAGTCTGTCTCAAGAGGTCCTCGGAGCCCGAATCGATTAAAGATCTACATGCACCGGTCGAAAGTTTTAAAGTGGCAGAGTCTCAAGTCTGGGCTCGAATCTCTCGCGGTCAACTCGTGACTCTGCATGGACGCACCACAGAAGGCGATCACTTATCGGATTTCGTGTGGAGGGTGGTCAAACAAGACCGGCCTCAGAGCCTCGTCATGACGGCACAAGAGTTTTCAGATGAGTTTGCCAAGGATACAGAGGCGGCTATCAAGAAGTTTCTTAAGCATCAGTTCTATCTCACGGGCCGGGTCGGGTCATTTGAGAAGCTGGATGGCATCGGTGCTGCTGGTAAGCTTATTTTTAAGGTTGAAAGGGGATTGCCTCCGGAAGTGTTAACGTCGTACATCGATTGGGAAACGATTCAAATTGAGAATTTAAAGCCGGAATCACCGATCGCGGCTCTTTGCGAACTGTACTTCGGATATGAATTTGCTCCGACAGGATTGGATGAGCCGAATATCATATTGAGCGGGATTCCAATTACGGTTTCATTTCCGGTCCTAGGAGTTGAGTATCAAAAAGAACTCCCGTCAGGGACGGAAAATCGATCTGACTGACTGGATCTGCGTTTCCGATGACCGGCTCGGAAGCAGCGACGTTCGCATGACATCGGTCTATCAGCCTGTTGAAGTAACGGGGATTGGCTCCGACCAGATTAAAAAAACATGACATCGTGAATGCCGAGGTGTCTTTTCCCCTTACGTCGACAGTCTGATATCTCGTCAAGTTTCGCAGTATCCAATGCCACTATTTGAGGTCTCGCTCATGACAGTGATACAGTGCATAAGCAATGTTGTCCGTCGTCGACTGGTTTTTCTGGCCTGTGTGCTGGCCCCAAATCTTGCGCTCTCGCAACAGCCAGAGTTACGTGGAACCTACAAGACGTTCACTGAAACCAAGTACTTGCAATTCAGCCCTGACGGGAAATTCTTCGCGGCGAGTACTGGAGACGGGACGATCGAACTCCATACGTCCGCGGACGGTTCTGAATACGCTCGCTGTGGTCAGGCGTCGGGCGAGGATTCCCCGATTGCGTTCAGTATGGACAGTAAGACGCTTGTGTATGGGACCGATAATGGCCGTCTGGTGCTCTGGGATATAGAACAGAAAAAGCAAACCCGTTCGATTGATTTGACCGTTCGATTTACGTCTCTCGCATTCAGTCCTGACGGCATGCACCTGGCGTTTTCTCAACTCGACAAAGTGGCAGTGATGGATTGGGAGACAAAAAAGCTCCCACCGATGCTGGAGACAAAGCCAGGTGTGCTCCACGTGAGCTTCAGCTCGGACGGCAAATTGCTGGCGACGGCAAATAAGGGCAAAGTCGTCCGAGTATGGGATTGGAAAGCCAAAAAGGCCAAATGGACACTGAACTGCAAGGCCCGCGTTGCGAGCGTCTGCTTCAGCCCTGATGGAAAATGGCTCGCTGCGGCCAGCGATCAGGTCCAGATCTGGGACGTCAAAACGGGTAAAGAAAAGTTCACGCTGAAAGGCCATGGTAAACTCGTTGGCGCCGTCACGTTCAGTTCAGACGGAAAGTGGCTCGCATCCGCAGGCGAAGATGGAACGATTCGACTCTGGGATACCGCCACAGAAAAAGACAAATTCAACTTCAAGGCACACGACAAATATGTGACGGCTCTCGCCTTTGGTCCAAACAGTGACGTGCTTGCCTCTGGCAGCTTCGACAACACGGTCAAGCTCTGGGTGATTGGAGAATGATGGAGATTCAGGAAAGGCGTCCGGGGTGCGCCAGCAGAGGCCAAAGAATTGTCGCGAATGGAAGGTTCGTGCAAGGTAAGGTTTAGCGAATCGCCTTGGCCGACCACAGGCTCACTTTCCAAATCCCTGGTGCGGCCTGCGTTCGTCTTCGGCTAGAAGTGTCGAAAATCTCATGAAGAAGCAATTCGAAAATATGGACATCGAGTGTTGGGAACACCCTGCCGATTCCAAATTTGGTTGCCGATCTCCGTTTATTTGCCTGAAGGCGGGTTCAGTCCAATCATCGGATTTGATGGTCGCATTGATTGATGAGCTGAGTTCGTTGCCTGCTCCAGCTCAGCGGTCAATGACGCTTGTTTCAAACGACCGCTCCCGCAGTTGCACCAAAATCAGGTTCCTCATTTCGCCTGAAAGTGATGCATTGACTGAGATGTCGCTCACCACTGAGTCTGCCACTGCCATCTTTGAGTTCACGTCATGTGGATTGCAGCGTTTTCGACAGGCTGTACTGCAATGGAGGGATGGAATGGACGACTTTTCAGTCCATCCACGCAATGACAGTTTGGGGCGGAAAGATAGGCAGTCAGGCGAAGTCTGGTTTTGGGCGCCGGGCACTGCACCGTGAAGAGAAGAGGAAAAAAGGTGCCTGACACCTTTTTGTTGTCCCGCGTGACCGGGCAAACTCAAAGCGGCCGTCGAATGTCGATGTCGAAGCCGCATGCCTCTCAGGAGCTGACAGAACCTGGTGGTATGAGAGATTTTTGTGGTTTTCATGAAGAAATTCTCATTCACGCAACCGTCGTCTCCGCGATGACAAATTGGCGTCGCCGGATCGAAAAAACCGATTGACGGTGATGAACTTAAGACGTTAGTGTCATGGTTTGGGCTGCCGTATCCGTGCAGACTTGAATCCCGCATTACATTGCCATCGAACTCGTTGATTTGCCCGTCCTTACATCATGGGCTGCGTCGAAACTTCGTGGAGTGAAGTCTTCTTCAGTCTCGTTTAAGGTATTTCGAATGCTGCGCATGAAATGGATGCGGATCGTCAACGCTTTGATCAGCCGAGCCTTCGAGCCTTCCCGCAGGCCGCAAAGCCGACATCACTCAGAATTACGCCTTGCAGCGATCGTTGAGCCGCTCGAGCCAAAGTCATTACTGAGTGCGACTCCGATCGCGCTCGACACGACGATCAATGGAACCATTACGCCCGGGAATTCAGTTCAGTCCTATCAATTCCTTTTGACGAAAGAACAACTGATCCATATCAACCAGATCAGCGTTTCCACATCCGGCGATCCATCCAATGAAGTCGACAACGTCCAATGGAATCTGATTTTTGCAGACGGTTCCGGTAGCGAGATTTCAGCCAATACCGAAATGAATTTGCAGCCAGGCCTTTACACATTGATTGCCGGGGGTACAGGGCCGTCTTCGTCGTTGACCAGTTATTCCTTCAGCGTCGCGACTGACTCAACTCTTCCCACTGCCATCGCAACCGATTCGGTGGTCAACGGCAGCCTGGATCATTACAACCAACAGAACACCTACACGCTCGACTTGGCCCAATCGGCCCATCTCTGGTTTGACAGCCAGAAGAGTGACTACGGCTTGACCTGGTCGCTGGTGGTAAACAATCGACGAACAGGCAACACGTTCGACGATCCGAGCAATTCGGATTGGGGCGTTGTACCGGCTGGGTCTTATACGCTCACGGTGAGTTCGACGAATTCATACGGTCACATCGGAGCGTATTCCTTTGAAATTCTGAATCTTCATGATGCGACACCCATTTCCGTCGAGTCGCCCTTTTCAGGAGCACTGAATCCAGCAAATGGCGTGCAGGCGTACCAGTTTTCCGGCACAGCCGGACAGACGTTGACGATCGCCAACACGAGTTTTTCGCAAAGCAACGGGGCTACTTTCCAGGGCGCGAACTGGAAATTATACAGCCCCTACGAGAATGAAATTTACTCAAATTCGTTCAAGGATGACACCTTTCGTATCACGCTGCCCGATTCTGGCACGTATACATTGCTCGTCAACGGAATGGCTGCCAACACGGGTTCGATCAGCTATGCGATCAGCGTGAAGAATTCGGTTGATACTAACGCAGCCTTGGCACTCAACTCATCAGTATCATCCTCTCTCGCAATACCCGGTCAGATTCAAAACTACAATTTTGATTTAACGGCCCCGGCGCAACTGTGGTTCGACGGTCAGTCGGATACCAGCAATCTCAACTGGGTGCTGACCAGCCCGACTGGAAGTCTGAGCAAGCCAATCGCCCACGGTTTGTTTTCCGCCGGTGATCAGAATCTTGGGTTCTTGCCTGCGGGACACTACACGTTATCCGTATCAGGGCTGACGACGCAGCAATCCTACGCTGACGGTCGTCCGAAAATTCAACTAGGAAATTTTACAGGCACCTATTCCTTCAATCTGTTCAATCTCGCAAATGCCCCAACATTCGTGCTTGGCACCACGGTCAGCTCGACATTGAGTCCTGCGAATTCGATGCGGGTTCACCAGTTCTCAGGAACCGCGGGTCAAGCGCTTTACTTCGCAAATGCCGCGTTCTCTTCGACCGATACCTCGGCGGCGAACGGAGCAGCCACGTGGGCTCTGTATGACCAAGCGGGAACTCAGATCTTCGCGACAAACTTACGTTCCGATGGGGGACGAATCGTCCTTTCACATTCCGGCAATTATTTTCTCATTGTCTCGGGTGCCACGGGAAACAATGGGACAACGACCTACTCGTTCAACGTAGATCCCACCGGAGATTCGACGTCCGCGATCAGTTTGAACACTCCTATTTCTGGCAGTCTGACGCACGCAGGCCAACAGGTTCAATATACAGTCACTCTGGCAGATCTCACAAAATTGTGGTTCGACAGCCAGTCAAGCACCCCAAATTTGCAATGGCAGCTTTCATGGCCAAACGGCAACGTTCCGTTTGTGCCCGCAGGTCAAAATTTTCAACAGCAGACGCTGAGCCTATTCAGCAGCGACGATCAAGTCTCTGGGGTGCTGCACGGTGGGACGTACACATTAACCGTCAGCGGAATCGGGAATGCAGTTGGTAGCTATGCCTTCAACCTGCTCGACATCGGCGCTGCCACTCCAATGACCATCGGCAATTCCAGTACTCACACAGGTCCAACGATCACAGGCACGCTCAGTGTCCCCAGTCAGACGAACTTGTATGCATTCACGACCCCCGAGTACGCCTATTACTATCTGCACAATCTCACGCTCACGCCGAATGCATCCGTCAGTTGGCAACTGCTTACGCAGTATGGCTGGTCATATTCACGTCAACCCATCACAACGGATGATAACTTTTTGCAGAACACGGGCGGGTATATTCTGGCCGTGAGCGGCGCATTGAGTAACACCGTCTCAGCGAATTACACCTTTCAAGGCAACTTTCAATTTAGTCTGGGACCTACGGCTCCGGTCGTTCCTGTGACGTCGACACCAATTTCCCTAGGGACAACTTACACTGCCGGATCTGGAGTGATTTCGAGTGGAAATTATGGGTTCACATTGACTGAAGCGACGGACGTCTGGTTTGACGCGACAAACAACAACGCCGTGAATTGGGGTATCACTGGAACCAATTTTTCGTTTGGATCGTCGTACACGCTCATGGGGACGACCCACGTAGGTCTGATGGCACCCGGCAATTATGTGTTAAACATTAGTTCAAACCAACCGATTCTTCCGAACGCGTTCACGTTTCGCTTAGTAAACAATTCGACGGCATCACCGATCACGATCGGCACTTCCGTAACGCCGACTCAGCCGCCAGCCGCAAATCTGCAACTTTATCAGTTTACGACGACGTCTCCCCAAATTATCTCTGTTCACAATCTGACCCTAGGCCAGATGGACAGTTCTCTAAAAGTATTTTTGTACGATTCGTACGGCTCATCCGTGCCGTTTGGGGGCAATAGCTCTCAGAGTACGTTCGCTTTGAAAGCGGTGGGCATCTATACCCTGGCAATCGTCGGCACCAGCAAAACTTCGTTCGTTGTTCAGCCAACCGTGACGACAATCCCGCTGTCGTTGAATACACCGAAGTCTGGATCACTGACCAGCCCCTCGCAAATCGACAGCTATACATTTACTCTTTCGGCGCCCAGCACAGTGAATCTGAATCTGGTCGCTCCGAGTAATGTCACCTGGTCGATCTCGGGGCCTACCGGCACAATCGTTTCATCATCAACGTCGCAATTTCACTTGGGCGGAATCGAATTGTTGGCGGCGGGAACCTATACGCTGTCCGTCACCGACCTGCTGCTCAGTGCGCCGGTGAATTACAGCCTCAATTTGATGAAGGCCACCAATCAAACCGTGATGACTGCGGGAACGCCCGTCACGGGTACGCTGAGTCCCACCACTGCGACGCGGTTCTACTCGTTCACCGCACTGTCTTCACAATCATTGAGCATTTCGTCTTCCACCGTTTCGACGACGGGAACCGTAGGAACCGGTTCATGGATTCTCTATGACCCCAGCGGAATTCAAATCGCTTCCAATTCGATCGCGTCATCGCTTTCCAATCTCGCTTTGCAGTCCACGGGGCTCTATTCGCTCGTCGTCTTCGGGGCACCTGGCGACACGGGAACAATCACCTTTTCGATGAACATCGGACTTCGATCACTCATCACGCCTATTCCCTTGCAACTGAATTCACAGGTCGCTGGAGTCATCAATTCCACGAGTCAGTTGGACGCGTACACCTTCACGCTCACCGTCCCCACGCATTTGTATTTCGACAATGTGAGTTCGAACGGCAGCGTCAGTTGGAGTATGAATAACGCCGACGGATCATTGTTTCAGAACGCGTTTGGCTACGCATGGAGTTCTTTTTATGGCCAGGACGTGGATCTTGGGATCGTGCCGGCCGGCCAATATCAACTTGCCACTTACATGTATCCAAACGCAGCGACGTTCGGCATCTCACCGCCTCAGTCGTATGCCTTCAATTTGCTGAGTTTTGCGAACGCCACACCCGTTTCCATGGGGACGACGGTCACCACTGCGACACATCCTTCAACGTCGACGCAGCTTTATCAGATTTCTGTGAGCGGCGATCAGGCGATCGAACTTCAATCACAGATCCTTTCGTCGACCGACACATCTGCCGCACACGGACAGGCACAGTGGACACTCTACGACGCTGACGGAGTTATTTACGGTACGACGGATTGGACAAATCGTCTCGATCAATATTCTACTGACGGAACGGCGCGGTACGATGTGCATCCCGGGGTCTATACCTTAATGGTGTCAGGGGACGCCGCGGAAACGGGCAATACAAGTTACTCGTTTAGCCTCTTGCCATTTTTGGATCGTCAATTTCCGCTGCCATTCAATGACATCGTCACAGCATCAAATTCCACGTCTGGTCAGCGGCAGGAATACACTTTCACTCTGACAGCTCCGACGGATCTTTGGTTTGATAGTCAGACCAGCATCACAAGCTCCCCGAACGTGTTTTACGGCATTCGGAATGAAAATGGAGACCTGTTTTCGTACCTTCAGAATACTGACAACTCAGAATTGTCACCATTTGGATCCGGCGACTTCCATCTCGGAACGCTGCCCGCGGGCCGATACACATTCTACGAAACGGGAGAGGGAACGTATTCGTTTCAGTTGTTGAATCTGGCCCTTGCAACCGCAATCACTCCAGGTACTCCGATCAACGTGGCCTTGAGTCCGGCCAATTCGACGCAAATCTTCCGCTTCACAGGGACCGCAAACGAAGCGGTGTTCCTAGGGAGTTCGGGATTTTCAACAACTGACAGTTCCGGCCAGAATGGTGTCACCTATTGGTCATTGATCAATAGCCGCGGCCAATTGATCGACAGCGGGAATCTGGAGACGGGTGCCTCCCGAGTCTCATTGCCGACGACGGACACATACTATGTCGTCATCGAAGGTGGAATCGCCAACGACGGCTCCACGACATTTGCTCTCGGCGTTACGCCGATCACGGATCAATCCAGAGCCCTGACGTTGAATTCGACGGTCTCAGGAAGCATTGTCGCACCGGGACAAAAGCAATCTTATACGTTTTCTGTCACGACGACTTCGCCACTGATTTTCGACAGTGAGACCAATGACGCCAAATTGTCGTGGCAATTGACCAATTCTTCCGGCAACGTGACGAACTCAGGCGGTACCCCAACCCAATTCAACAACGATGATGTGTTCCTCAAACATCTCGTGCCAGGATCCTACACGCTGACAGTCTCTGGAGCCGGTGCTTACACGGGTTCATTTGCGTTCAAGCTGCTCTCGCTGCTGAGCGCATCGGCGATCTCAACGGGCACCGCCAGTTCAACTACGGGACCGACGGTGGCTGGTACCTTAAATCCTGCAAATGGCGTCAACCTGTATGCTTTGAGTGCCGTGGCCGGCAGCCAATTGTTGTTTGACAATATTTCGATTTCCGCGAATTCGAATGCCAACTGGCAATTGATTGATCCTTATGGGACGTCTGTTTTCAACTCATCGTTGGGTGCAGATCAGGCGAGCGTGAAAATGTACTTCAACGGTACATACACGCTGGTGATTTCGGCACCTGTGGCAACAACCGCCGCCACCGCATACAGCTTCCAGATCAACTATCAGACTCCGGCAACGCCTACGCCGTTCACGGGAATTCCGCTGACGTTGGGGACCACTTACACCAATGCCACAAATCCAATTGGTGGATCGTATGAGGTGGACTATGCCTTTTCATTGAGTTCGGCGACGAGCCTGTTTTTGTACGGATTTTCTGACAGCACGACCACGTGGAAGCTGATTGGCCCTCAAGGTGCCATCACGTTATCGGACTGGAGTACGTTGTCTCAACAGACTTACCCCTACAACAACGGGCCGTATGTTCAAAACAAACGCCTAGGTGTACTGCCTGCCGGTTACTACCAAATCCAAGTGCATGGTGCGATTGGTGGACAATACCGGTTGGCGATGCTGGACCTGGCCAGTGCAACGAGGTATACGCCGGGAACATATGCGAGCGGCAGTTCGAGTTCCGATGGATTTGCCCTCTATCAAATTTCGGCGACAGCGGGTCAAGTTTTTGATGTGTCCTCGTATGGTGTTTTGAATTCAATTCCGGTAGCGGATCAATATGGAGCGATCGCAGGGTTTTTGCCCAATTACTACGGATGGCCGTTCTACCAAGTACAACTGATCATTCCCGAAACGGGAATCTACACCTTCGCGCTCGGCAGTTCCTCTGGGTATTCGTTCAACCTGGCGCCTGAGGTTCACAATACGATTCCGCTGGTGCTCGATACGCCTGTCAGTGGATCCATTACCAGCGGGCAGTACGACGACTACACCTTCACGCTTACGCAACGACAATCGTTATTTTTTGATTCGTTGACAAGCAATTCCAGACTGAATTGGGTCTTGAAGGACTCGACCGGCTTGTCGATCGACGGTGGCTCCGCTAACGATCTTCAATCGGACCTTGCCATTCGAGCGTTGAGTCCCGGCGATTATACATTGTCGGTTTATGGTACCAACGGCAGTACGGGCGACTATTCATTCAAACTATTGACCATTCCAAGCCAACCTCGAGTTGTTGCCAGCGCGTTGAGCCATGCATTCACGGGAAATCCAACGGCCGTCACCGCGAACGTGATCGATCGATATTCGGGACTGAACGTGCCCGGCACGATCACGTATGCCTACTTCAATGGGCCAACCGTCGACGGAACGGGCACGACAACGTCCCCCACTAATGTGGGGACCTATACGGTCGTCGCCACATTCACCAGTAGCAATGCCAACTACGGCAATGCATCGAGTGCTCCCGTCACGTTTACGATCACAAAGGCCCTTCCGGCGGTTGTCGTTACGAACTCAGGTGGCACTTTCAACGGTAATCCATTCCCGGCAACGGTGAAGGCAACTGGCATCGGCGGCGCTGCGGTGAGTGGCTCGACGAGTTTCATGTACTATGTTGGGACCAGCGTCAGCGGCATAGGCACGACAACCGCCCCAACCAACGCCGGTACTTACACGGTCGTCGCCACATTCACCAGCAGCAACGCCAACTACGGCAACGCATCGAGTGCTCCCGTCACGTTTACGATCACGAAGGCCCTTCCGATAGTTGTCGTTACGAACGCAGGTGGGACTTTCAATGGTAATCCATTCCCGGCAACGGTGAAGGCAACTGGCATCGGCGGGGTTGTGGTGAGTGGCTCGCCGACAT
>NZ_JH636436.1:95506-96076 GCF_000255655.1 Schlesneria paludicola DSM 18645
CTCAACGACATTGACGTACTATGTCGGCACGAGTGCAAACGGATCCAGCTCAACAACCGCACCAACCAACGCCGGCACTTACACGGTCGTCGCCACATTCACCAGCAGCAACGCCAACTACGGCAACGCATCGAGTGCTCCCGTCACGTTTACGATCACGAAGGCTGTTCCGGCGGTTGTCGTCACGAACGCAGGTGGGACTTTCAACGGTAATCCATTCCCGGCAACGGTGAAGGCAACTGGCATCGGCGGGGCTGTGGTGAGTGGTTCGACGACATTGGCCTACTATGTCGGCACCAGCGTCAGCGGAACGGGCACGACAACCGCACCAACCAACGCGGGAACCTACACGGTCGTCGTCACCTTCACCAGCAGCAACGCCAACTACGGCAACGCATCGAGTGCTCCCGTCACGTTTACGATCACGAAGGCCCTTCCGACAGTTGTCGTTACGAACGCAGGCGGGACTTTCAACGGCAACCCATTCCCGGCAACGGTGAAGGCAACTGGCATTGGCGGCGCTGCGGTGAGTGGTTCGACGACATTGGCCTACTATGTCGGCACCAGCGT
>NZ_JH636436.1:96128-96849 GCF_000255655.1 Schlesneria paludicola DSM 18645
CACCTTCACCAGCAGCAACGCCAACTACGGCAACGCATCGAGTGCTCCCGTCACGTTTACGATCACAAAGGCCCTTCCGGCGGTTGTCGTTACGAACTCAGGTGGCACTTTCAACGGTAATCCATTCCCGGCAACGGTGAAGGCAACTGGCATCGGCGGCGCTGCGGTGAGTGGCTCGCCGACATTGACGTACGATGGCGGCACGAGTGCAAACGGATCCAGCTCAACAACCGCACCAACCAACGCGGGAACCTACCCGGTCGTCGCCACATTCACCAGCAGCAACGCCAACTACGGCAACGCATCGAGTGCTCCCGTCACGTTTACGATCACGAAGGCCCTTCCGATAGTTGTCGTTACGAACGCAGGTGGCACTTTCAACGGTAATCCATTCCCGGCAACGGTGAAGGCAACTGGCATCGGCGGCGCTGCGGTGAGTGGCTCGACGAGTTTCATGTACTATGTTGGGACCAGCGTCAGCGGCATAGGCACGACAACCGCCCCAACCAACGCCGGTACTTACACGGTCGTCGCCACATTCACCAGCAGCAACGCCAACTACGGCAACGCATCGAGTGCTCCCGTCACGTTTACGATCACGAAGGCCCTTCCGATAGTTGTCGTTACGAACGCAGGTGGGACTTTCAATGGTAATCCATTCCCGGCAACGGTGAAGGCAACTGGCATCGGCGGGGGTGTGGGGAGGGGCTCCCCCCCCCCC
>NZ_JH636436.1:97306-99128 GCF_000255655.1 Schlesneria paludicola DSM 18645
AGTGCTCCCGTCACGTTTGCCATCGCCAAGGCTGTTCCGGCGGTTGTCGTCACGAACGCAGGTGGGACTTTCAACGGCAATCCATTCCCGGGAACGGTGAAGGCAACTGGCATCGGCGGCGCTGCGGTGAGTGGCTCAACGATTTTCACCTATTACATAGGAACCAAGGCCATCGGAACCGGTTCAACCACCGCACCCACCAACGTTGGAACCTTTACGGTCCTCGCGGCGTTCACCAGCAGCAACGCAAGCTATACGAATGCGTCAGGATCTGCGGTGACATTCAGCATTCGAGCGGCCATTCCCACAATAACCGTCACTGCGGCGGGTGGACAATTCACTGGTCGCCCATTCGCTGCAACAGCGGTGATCAAAGGAGTTGGTGGCACTGTCGTTCAGGGAACAACCAGCTTCACGTACTATGTCGGCGCAATTGCCAGTGGGTTGGGAAATTCGATGCCTCCGACGAATGCGGGAACATATACCGTTGTCGCGACATTCAAGAGTGCTTCAACGAACTACGGAAATGTCTCAAGTACTCCCGTGACATTTAAGATCACCCCAGCGAACTCGCCAGTCGCTCCGATTGTCACGCTCAATCCCACAAATCAATCATCCGCAATCGGCGCCGCCGTCACCTTCATGGCGGCTGCCAGCGGCGACCCACCGCCAACGGTCCAATGGCAAATGAGCACCGACGGCGGGACGACATTCGTCAACGTTCCGGGCGCGACGTCATGGAAGTTAAACTTCATCACATCGGCTGCTCAAAACGGTGCCAAATTTCGAGCAACCTTCACCAATCTTAAGGGGACCGCCATGACCTCGGTGGCGACCTTGGCTGTGTACTAAGCAGCAGAGAAGACAAAAAGCATCGGCCAGCCGGAGAGTCAAAAAGGTGTCAGGAACCTTTTCGACTGAAGGCCGACTGCGATCTGGTTGTTTTTCTCGCATGGGAATGCCGAAACGAGCGGCACCTTGGGGATTTACCAGGTTTTACGTGCGGATGTGTGTGACAAAGGTGTCCTGAGACCTTTATTGTTCCCGGGTAGAATGTCACGGTTGCTTGCACTTGAGAGTATTCATCCAGAGCAAAGGAGAACCATCTTGCGGGACAATGAAAACATCGATGGGATGGTTGCATTTTTGCAACGTACGATGAAAGAGAACCCGGACCTGATCAAGGAGAAACTCATTAATGCAGCTCTAGTATTGGGGTTGACAGAACCGGAAATGTGCACTGCAGAGGCGATTAAAAATAAAATAATGTCAATTCTCGATGAAGCGATAGATAGTGCTTTAGGCCAAATTGATTCATTTGGTATCGATCGAGGCCCTTCGGTTTCGTAGTTCTTTAAGTTTTGCCTCCTCACCAGAATCTGTGGGTGAATTCTGGTTCTGGCAGCTTTCCAAGTTGATGGTACAAAGCGATTTCGATCGCTTCATAGGTGCGAAAACCATAAGCTTTTTTGGTAGTCAGTTTCGCCTTATTGTTGAATCCCTCGACGACGCCTGCGGAAATCGCTCCCCGCGCTCGGAACCAGTTGAGAATTAGGTTGCGATGGTTTCGCAGCATGCGAGCGACCCGCTTCATCGGTTCCAGGCGAGACCGCATCGTTCGAGCGCACCATTCGTCGAGAAACTTCCCAGCCCAACCTGCCGAAGCGTATTCCCAGAACCGCTGAAACTCTTCTCTCAACAAGTGCGATCTCACCGAACGCAAATTGTATTTCATCAGTTCCGCCAGCTTCACGACTTGCTTTGGAGTGAGATTCGCAGGGCGTTTCAACAGGCACCAACGTGAATGTTTCAGAACGGGCTC